>JABXKX010000489.1 GCA_013619035.1 Peptostreptococcaceae bacterium | reverse complement strand
AGAGTATCCACGGTGCTTTTAGAAGACAAGATATCGATGTGATTATCGATTACAATTCTAAAAAGAAACGATATGATATGACCTGTAAAAAATCTAATGTTATGATAGATAAATTTGAAGCACTGGCTCAAAAGTATCATGGCATTAGGATTGTTAGGCTGATAGATGAAGAAACTATTGATTAGGTGAGAATATGAAAAGAATAAAAAATTTTGCAATCGCTCTTTTAATAATCTTCATGATGGTTCAAATATTAGGGCATATTAACGGAGATAATCTGACTTATAATAAAGCAAGCCAATCTTATTACATAAAGAATGGTTTACAAGAGACGAGTTCTCTTAATCTAGTAACAGCAATCTACTTAGATTACAGACTATTTGACTCTTTCTTTGAAGCGAGCATTTTATTAGTGGTGGTGACCGGTATTGCATTTATGGCAATAAAAGATGAGGACTTACTATGACATATTCTAAAATTTTAATTACCATCAGTCGAATATTGTTACCATTTCTTCTTCTGTTTGGTATTTACATTATAGTCAACGGAGATACTTCTGTTGGTGGTGGTTTCCAAGGTGGTGTAATATTGGCAACCAGTTACTTGATGTATTTTTTTATTAAAGGTGCACATCCCTTTAATATTACTAAAATGCTTAAATTTGATAAGTATTTATTTGTAGCATTACCATTGGTTATTTTTATTGGATTTATCACAACGGGACATTTCTTCACAAATATATTTCCTATGGATTATCCATATGCCATTAGAAGAATTTATTTGTTGATACTAAATTTACTCATTGGTGCAAAAGTAGCCATTGGTTTTGTATCACTGTTTATAATTTTTATTGAGGAGGGCAACAGTTGATTTTTGATATCATATTAGCATTAGCAATCATCGGTGTTGCTATATACGGCATTTGTGTCAGTGACAATATAATTAAGTCAATTATCTGTTTTAATATCGTTCAAGCTGCAATTATTCTATTGTTTATTCTATTAGCGGGATATTCAGGCAGTGAGATCCCTATTATTACAGAAACGGTAAATAATATGGTTGATCCATTACCACAAGCGCTTATGATTACAGCCATTGTTATCAGTGCGTCTATTACAGCGCTTGCTCTGATGTTTAGTGTTAAAATTTTTCACTATTATGGTACTTTAAGTTGGACAGAACTTGGTGAAAAGGATGTGAATAAATGAATAAAATAGTACTTGTTTCACAACTATTGATTTTTATTCCGATTATTATTTCTGTCTTTATTTATATCTTAAATAAGAAGCTTTTTAATTATAGTGTTTATCTGATTCAATCACTTGTTACGATTGGAGTGATTTGGTTATGGAAAACTTGTCTGCAAGAAGGTATTGTTAGATTCACACTTGGTGGATGGTCCAAACATATTGGTATAGAATTTAAAATTGATAACTTGAGTTTGATGTTTATGACAATGGCAGTCATCATTTGGTGGGTTGTTATTATTTATGCTTGGTATCAGAAAAAAACAGATTTTAAGTTTTTATTCTTTTTAATGTTTCTTGAGGGGTGTTTTTTAGGTTTTGTTCAAGTTAATGACTTCTTTACTTTATTTGTTTTGATAGAAATCATTACAATCATATCTGCAATTCTTATTCTGTATAAGAAAGATGGTATTTCGTTAAAGGCAGGACTTTATTATTTATTGTTTAATAGTTTTGGTATGATGATTTATTTGTTTGGTGTCGCACTTTTGTATTTAAAAGCTGGCACTTTGAATATGTCGCTTGTAAAAAATTTCTTAACAAGTCAAGAATTTATGTCTGTTGATTATTCAATCATACAAGTCAGTTTTGCTTGTTTCTTTGTATCGATGTGTGTAAAGGCTGCTTTGTTTCCAGTGTATGACTGGTTACCTAGAGCGCATACAGCAGCACCGTCTCATATCTCAGCATTACTTTCGGGTTTGTTGGTTAAATCCGGTATTTATGGATTGATTAGAATATTGGAAATTTATCAAGTGGACAGTATATACCAAATGATGTTTTATTTAGGATTCTTTACTGCAATTTCAGGCATTTTCTTTGCTATCAGTCAGAAGGATATTAAAGGGATTTTAGCCTTTCATACGATTTCACAAATTGGTTTGATAATCATGAGTCTAGCAGGTCATAATGATGTTGGTACAATAGGTGCTTATATGCATATATTCAATCACTTCTTATTTAAGAGTCTATTGTTCTTAGGTGCTGGTATCATCATCAATGAATATGGTGTCAGAAGGGTATCTGAAATAAAAGGTATAGGTAGAGCACATCCATTACTGACTCTTTGTATGTTAATTGGTATATTTTCAATTACAGGCGCGCCACTCTTTGTAGGATTCTTAAGTAAGAATATGATAAAACTAAGTATGACCTCAGAACTTCATTTGAACTTATATAGAATGGTGAGTCTAGGGACTATGATTTCATTTATAAAGTTCTCTAAGATTTTCTTTGGTGAACCGTTAAAGGATAAAAAGATTAATAAAGGTCAATTAACAAGTGTTGTGATTATGGCAGCGTTATGTATTGTGACATTTGTGGTTCAATTAGACATATTGCCATCATTCTTAAACATTAATGGTATTCAAAGTGATTCTATTAAAGAGAGTATCTATTATATTAGAAAAGTAACTTATGACAATCAGTATGCATTAGAATACTTGGCTTATATGGCTGTTGCTTGGAGCATATTCAAACTGTTTGTAAAATCTGACTCCAAGTTTTGGCATGGTATCCGTCACTTTAGAATGAAGTTCCAAGACGCCATCGTTTCATTGTTATTCTTTTTAGTACTTGTATTAAATTATTTATAAAAGCATATTCCGGGCACATCTTCGGCACATCTTTGCATTAGTATAAGGATGTAAACAAGATATGAAAGGAGTTTTACAATGATTAAAAAAGCGAGTATTATTGCATTGTCGTTTTCGATATTAGTATCAGGAGCGGCTTTTGCAGGAAACAATGAAATCGGGACAGGCAATACAACAGAAGAAAGCACTTTAGAGTTGCAATATAATTTTTTAGAAGATGATTTTGAAGCGTATACATTTGAAGATGAAAAAGAGTTTTTAGATGAATTAAATTTAGATGCGGAAGCACTATCAGCACTAGAAAAATTATTTAATGAAGCAATTTCATTTGAAGTAGCAGGTAATTTTGAAGAAGCAGAAAAGAAATGGGATGCTTTTGAAAAATTGTTAGATGAAAATTTACCAGAAGATGATTTCGAAGCGTATACATTTGAAGAAGAAAAAGAGTTTTTAGATGAATTAGATTTAGATGCGGAAGCACTATCAGCACTAGAAAAATTATTTAATGAAGCAATTGCATTTGAAGAAGCAGATAATTTTGAAGAAGCAGAAAAGAAATGGGATGCTTTTGATAAATTATTAGATGCAAATTTACCAGAAGATGATTTCGAAGAGTATACATTTGAAGAAGAAAAAGAGTTTTTGGATGAATTAGATTTAGATGCTGCAACAATATCAGCACTAGAAAAATTATTTAATGAAGCAATTGCATTAGAAGAAGCGGGAAATGATGCAGAAGCGGAAAAAGTTTGGGAGACATTTGATAACTTATTGGAATCAAACTTACCAGAAGACTTTGAAGAAGACTACACATTCGAAGATGAAAAAGAATTCTTAGAAGAATTAGGTCTTGATTCAGCAGTCATGGCTGAGTTAGAAGAATTATTTAACAAAGCAATTGCATTAGAAGAAGCGGGAAATGATACAGAAGCAGAAAAAGTTTGGGAGACAATTGATAACTTACTGGAATCAAACTTACCTGAAGATTCTGGATTAGAATGTAATGAAGAATACTATGATGAAGATAATGTAGAATAAGAATATAGCTTAATTTTTAGAGTCGAATAATTATTCGGCTCTAAAACCAGTTGCAAGGAGATATTATGAAAACAATTCTTGTTATAGAGGATGAAATAAAACTAAATGATATTATCTGTGATTACTTAAAGGAAGCAGGTTATAAAACCATTTCAGCAGTTGATGGAGAAAAGGCTTTAGACATATTTGGACTTGAGAATATTGATGGTGTTATTTTGGATATTATGATTCCCAAAATTGATGGCTGGTCAGTGTGTAGAAAAATTAGGCAAACATCAGGGATTCCCATTGTTATGTTGACAGCAAGAAGTGAAGAAGATGACAAACTAATGGGTTTTGAACTAGGTGCAGATGAGTACGTGACCAAACCCTTTAGTCCGAAAGTTTTGGTGGCTAGAGTCTCTAGGTTGATATCACGTATTAAAGATACGTCGATTGAGCTGGGTTCGTTACAGTGGAAAGGTGTCATGATACAATTGGATGCACATCAAGTGACTGTTGATGACTTGTTGATTGAAATGACACCTAAAGAATATGACTTATTAAAGTATTTAATAGAAAATAAAGGCATTGTATTGTCTAGAGAGCTCATTTTAAATAAAGTATGGGGCTATGATTTTTACGGCGAACTCCGTGTGGTTGATTCTCATATTAAAAAAGTAAGAAAAAAAATAGCGCCGTATAATGATGGTATCAAAACAGTTGTAAAAGTAGGGTATAGATTGGATTAATAGATGATTAAGAAAAGCATAACTGCGAAATTATTTGTATTTATTATGATACTGTTTGTCTTGCAAATCGGTGTGCAATTTGGTTTTCAAAAATATTTTCTGGCGGATTATTATCAAGATCAAAAATCTGAAACAGCTAATGAAACATTTGAATTAGCTGTTGAAGCGTTTTTTGATACCGATGACTTAAAAACACAGTCGGATATTTTGTATGACTATATGGCAGAAACAAATGAACCGTTATTGATTTTTACCTCTTATCAAGATTATCATCCAGCATCTTATCAGACCTCATTTGAGACCAGTGTATATATTGAAGCAGATGGTGAAGTTTACGTTTTACCGGTCAGTGATATTGGCGATGTTGAAGTGGCAGAGGATTATGACAATTTAGATTTTGGAGAGTTTTCGAGTCAGTTAATAGGTGAAGAAGTAGAACTGATAGGTTATGAAAACGATGATGTTTTTATACCTTATAGTTTTATTTATGATGGATATTATTATGATAGTTATTCAGGATATGAAATTATGGATGAGAGTACAGATTCAACATTCTTTTTAGATTATAGTGAAGAAATATTTTTAGAAGGTACAATTGTTGATATAGAAGAAAAACTATTAAGTGATGAGATTATTGAGAAAACCGAAATACTAACCAATTATTATTATCAAACAGTTTTTGAGGAAAATCAAACTAATTTAGATCAATATGAATTTACGATGAAACAAGTTAGAGCAGGTGGTGAAAAATATTATGCTATGACCATGTTCTCTTTACAGCCAATTAATGAAGTTTTAGAAGTACAAGCTCAGTTCCAGTTATATTTAACATGTTTCATGGTACTGCTCATTTTGATTATTTCATTTTTCTTCTCTAGAATCATCTCAAAGCCTATTGTAGCAATTTCAAGTTCTACAGGAGAAATCGCAAATTTTAATTTTGATGTTGTATGTGATGAATCTAGAACAGATGAAATTGGCGACTTGGGAAAAAGTATCAATATACTGTCTAGATCTTTAAAACAAAAGATTGATACATTAGAAGATGAAATAGAGTTTGAACGACGACAAGAAAAAATTAGACGTGAATTTGTAGCGGATGTCTCACATGAACTAAAAACCCCTTTGGGTGTGATTAAAAGTTATTCAGAAGGCATTATGGATGGTATTTTAAAAGAAAAATCAGATTATTATTTAGAAGTTATTCTTGAAGAAGTAGATAAGATGAATGGTTTGGTTTTGGATATGTTAGAGCTTTCAAATCTGGAGTCTGGTGAACAAAGACTTAATAAGTCTCATATCAATATGAAACGTATGGTCAGTAATCTTCTACGTAGCTTTGATCAAATTATGACTGATATGACAGTTCATATTGATTTAGAGGATACAATGATGGATGTTGATGTCTATAAGATGGAACTGGTAATTAATAATTTGCTTTCGAATGCTTTTAGATATGTAAATCATGAAAAAATCATTAATATCACCCTTCAGAATCGGGAATTAATCATCGAAAATTCATATGAAACAATTGATGACCTTGAACTACAAAAAATTTGGGATCGATTTTATCGTCTTGAAAAATCTCGATCAAGGAGTTTTGGTGGTAATGGTCTCGGATTGGCAATTGTAAAGAAAACACTCGATTTACACGGTTTAGAATATAGTATTGAAAACTCTCCAATTGGATACTTATTTAAAATTAGTTTTTAATGACAAAAAAGGGGTATCAAGACTTTGATTGTTGTAAAATCTATACAAATTTAAAGTATCATTAGATAAAGCCTTTTGTTTGAGATTCGTTTAGTGATACAATCATTACAGCTATTAGAAAAAGGAGAGAATATTATGAAAAATACTGCACATATTAAGCCAGAAGGCATAGAAATAGCAGAAACGGTACTACTTCCGGGAGATCCGTTAAGAGCAAAATTCATTGCTGATACATTTTTAACTGATGTTGTTCAGTTCAATACAGTAAGAAATATGTTTGGCTTTACAGGTACTTACAATGGGAAAAGAATTTCTGTAATGGGTTCAGGTATGGGAATGCCAAGTATTGGTATTTACTCATGGGAACTAATCAACGTATTCGGTTGTAAAAACCTAATCAGAATCGGTTCATGTGGTGCAATGCAAAAAGAGTTAAACCTTTATGATGTAATCATTGGTATGGGTGCTTCAACAAATTCTAACTATGCATCACAATACAATTTCCAAGGGACTTACTCAGCAATCGCATCTTGGGATTTATTAAACAAAGCAGTTACAGTTGCTAATTCAAAAGATATTCCTGTTACAGTAGGTAACATTTTATCTTCAGATATCTTCTACAACGCAGATCCTAATGCTATGAAATCATGGATGGATATGGGTATTTTAGCAGTAGAGATGGAAGCAGCAGCTCTTTATATGAATGCCGCTAAATTTGGTGTAAACGCACTTTGTATCTTAACTGTTAGTGATAGTTTGATCACTCATGAAGAAACAACACCAGAAGAAAGACAAACTGCTTTTACTAAAATGATGGAAATTGCTTTAGAACTAGCTTAGTCATATGACCTCTTACTCTGTAAGAGGTTTTTTATTTTTTCAAAACAACCTTAAAAGTAAAAAAAATCCCCTAAGGGATTAGTGTATATCGCCAGCACATTCTTTGCATACGCCTTTAATATAAGTATGATATTCATCTAAAGTAAATCCTTCTAATGTAGGAATATCTGCAGTTGATAAATCATAATTAAAATCGTAAACTGTTTGACATTTGATACATTTAAAATGTCCATGGTTTGACGTATCTGAATCGTATCTTGCCTCATTATCTTCAATTAAGACTTGCACTGCTAATTTGTGTTTCACAAATAAGTCTAACGTGTTGTAAACAGTGGTCTTCGATAGAGTAATTAGTTCGTCAGATAAAGCATTGTAGATCTCATCCACAGTAGGATGAGATCTAAAAGTATTTAAATATTCATAGATTTTTACTCTAGGTAAAGACGCTTTTACACCATGTTCAGACAGATGGACCTTGATCTCATCAATTGACATATGGTTCATTGTAGCACCTTTCCTTTCTTATTATCCGAAATGTCTTTTAAGTAATCCTCTGAAACCAGCACCATGTCTAGCTTCATCTTTAGCCATTTCATGAACTGTATCATGGATTGCATCTAGGTTTAATTGCTTAGCTAAAGTAGCTAAATCTTTCTTACCTGCACATGCGCCATGCTCAGCATCAGCTCTTAACTCAAGGTTTTTCTTTGTAGAGTTTGTTAACACTTCTCCAAGAAGCTCTGCAAATCTTGATGCGTGATCCGCTTCTTCAAATGCGTATCTTTTGAATGCTTCAGCTACTTCTGGGTATCCTTCTCTATCAGCAACTCTTGCCATAGCTAAGTACATACCAACTTCCATACATTCGCCTTGGAAGTTTTGTCTTAATCCTTCTAAAACTCTTTCGTCAACGCCTTGAGCTACACCTAATACGTGCTCATCTGCGAAGTCTACATCAGTATTTAATATATTAAATTTCTCAGCTGGTGCGCTACAGATCGGGCATTTTTCTGGTGCTTGATCACCTTCGTGGATATGTCCACAAACAGTACATACATATTTCATTAATTTCTTCCTCCTACGCCAAAATATATTGACAGCATCTGATTATTCAGCTACTGTAAAAAACTCTTTACCTACTCCGCAAATTGGACAAACCCAATCCTCAGGGATATCTGCAAAAGCAGTTCCTGGTGCAATACCACCATCTGGATCACCGACAGCTGGATCATAAACATAACCACATGGTTCACATTCGTAATTCTTCATAATAATACCTCCATTTTTAATTTATTGTTTAGTTGTTTTTTCAAATTTGTAATGATTACAAATTAATAATACATAGTATTTTATTATCTGTCAAGGGTATTTGGAAAATATCTTAAAAAAACATGGAATACACGGAGAATAACATTATTATTTAGAATAACATGTTACCATTAGGGTATGAGTAGACGGGAGGTAAATATGGAGAAATTGAATTTAAAACAGGGTGTAACATGGATTGGTGCGTTAGATCCAAATCTTAGAGTCTTTGATATCATCATGGAAACCGAATTTGGGACATCTTACAATTCATACTTTGTGAAGGGCGAAAAAAAGACCGCTTTATTTGAAACTGTTAAAATTAAGTTTTGGGATCAATATTTAGAAAAATTAAAGTCAATGACTGCAATTGAAGATATTGATTATTTAATTGTAGATCATACAGAACCTGATCATGTAGGATCTGTAGAAAAGCTTTTGGAACTCAATCCTAATATTACAATTATTGGATCTGCATCCGCTATTGGATTTTTAAAAGAGATTACCAATAGAACTTTTGAATCGATGAAAGTAAACACGGGTGATACTTTAGATTTAGGTGGCAAAATATTAGAATTTATATCAGCACCATTTTTACATTGGCCAGATTCGATGTATACCTATTTAAGAGAAGACAAGTTATTAATCACTTGTGATAGTTTTGGTTCACATTACAGTTTTGATGAGATTCTTTTAAGTAAAATTGAAGATCGTTCAGATTATTATAAAGCACTGAAATATTATTTTACAATGATTATGGGACCCTTTAAAAATTATGTATTACAGGCAATCTCAAAAATTGAAAACTTAGAGATTGATATGATTTGCCCAGGACATGGACCTGTCCTTGATATCAATCCTTTTGAAATAGTAGAAATATGTAGAGAATGGGCAACAGAAGCAACAATTTTTGATAATAAAACAGTTGTTATTCCGTATGTTTCTGCTTACGGTTATACAAAAGAACTTGCAGAAAAAATTGCTGAAGGTGTGAGATCGGTTGGTCATATTGATGTGTTGATGCATGATATGGTAGAAGCATCAAAAGTCGAGGTCATGAATCATATCAGATGGGCAGATGGCATTCTATTTGGCACCCCAACAATTAATGGTGATGCATTACCACCTATTTGGGATCTTGTTATGGGCATGTCACCAATTACACATAAAGGAAAATTAACAGCTGTATTTGGATCTTATGGTTGGAGTGGCGAAGGTGTGCCTAATATTGAAAGTCGCCTGAAGATGATTCGAACAAAACAATTTGCACCTGGCTATAAAATTAGATTCAAACCAAGTGCAGAACAGTTAGAACATGCCTATAAGTACGGCTTAGAATTTGCTCATGAATTAGTGGGTGAAGCTTTAGACAATGCTTTTATAAATGAATCTCATAAAGTAAAAACAGCTTCCGCTGGTGATGGTACCGTAAAGAAATGGGTTTGTGTGGTCTGTGGAGATGTATTTGAAGGGGAACGACCACCTGAGATATGTCCAACTTGTGGCGCATCACATGAACAATTTGAAGAGTATATAGCTGAAGAAATTGATTTTGTATCTGAAGAAGCTTTAAACATCCTTATAGTAGGAAATGGTTTAGCTGGTTTATCTGCAGCTAAGGAAGCAAGAATTAGAAATAAAAATGCTTCTATTAAAATGATTACTGAAGAAGATCATATAACTTATAATAGACCAATGTTGATAGATTACATCTTAGAAGATTATGATGCAGATCATTTTATTATTGAACAATCTATGTGGTATGAGGAAGAAAATATCGATGTGCTTTATGATACCAGTGTAATAGGTATTGATAAAGAGAAAAAAGTTGTTAAAACAACGCAGGGTGAAGTGAATTATGATAAGTTGATTTTAGCCAATGGTAGTCATTGTTTTGTGCCTCCAATTACTGATGTACAGTCTGAAGGGGTTTATGTTTTAAGAGATATTAAAGATGCTCATACAATTATGGCGGCTTTAAAAGAAGTTGAGGATATTGTTGTGATTGGTGGCGGCTTGTTGGGATTAGAAGCAGCTGATACGTTTAATAAACTAAACAAAAAAGTAACGGTATTTGAAGCTTCAAAGGAATTGGTTCCAATGCAACTAGATGAAACCACAGGGTGTCATCTAAAATCAATTATTGAAGATCAAGGTGTGAAAGTTATTACGGATGCCTGTATAAGCCATATTGTGGCAACTGATAAAGTTGAAGGTGTTGCACTTCAAAATGGTGATTTTTATGAGGCGCAGCTGGTATTAATATCAACGGGTATCCGTTCGAATATCTCATTGACAAAAGATATTCTAGAAACAAATCGCGGTATTGTAATCAATGAAAAGATGGAAACCTCAGAAAATGATATTTACGCTGTAGGTGATGTAGCAGAATATGATGGTAGAGTTGCTGGCTTGTATCAAACTGCAATAGAACAAGGTAAAGTTGCAGGAGCAAATGCTGTAGGTGATGAGAGAATCTTTAGTTATACCTTAGCAGCAGCTCAATTCAGTAATTTTGACATTGAATTTTTCTCAGTAGGAGAAACTGTAGAAAAGGATAATATGACCAGTGTAATCGTTAATGATTTGGAGAACGGTAAGTATAGTAGGCTGTTTTTCAAAGAGGATGTTTTGGTCGGTGGTATGTTATTTGGTGATATGA
>JABXKX010000626.1 GCA_013619035.1 Peptostreptococcaceae bacterium | reverse complement strand
GTTCATAACCATTTAATATAGGCATCATCAGATCTAAAATAACCAAATTATATTCATTCTCATTAAGTGAAGTTCGTCCTTCTAACCCATTGTATGCAAAGTCCACTTCAAAATCATTCAGAGTTAAGTGGATGCCTATTAATTCTGAGATGCTTCTATCGTCTTCTACAACTAGTATTTTTTTCATAAGTACCCCCACTTACAGTTTAAACCAAAAACCTAACAAAAGTTGTAAATTAGTTGCAAAAAAAATGATGGTTTCCCATCATTTAAATACTTCTTGTGCAACAGTAACCGAAGCCTTCGCATCTTTACAATAAAAATCTGCATGTATCGTTTTAGCATAATCAGCAGTTAATACTGCTCCTCCAACAAATACTTTGGTCTCAGGTGACTTTTCATTCAGTTGTTTAATTGTTTCCTCCATGCTTATAACTGTTGTTGTCATTAACGCACTTAGTCCAACTAATTTAATATCCTCTTTTAAAACCGTTTCTACTACCAATTCTGGAGAAACGTCTTTACCTAAATCAATAACATCATAACCATAGTTTTCTAAAAGAATTTTAACTAGGTTTTTACCAATATCATGTACATCCCCTAGAACCGTTGCCATAACAATCTTACCTTTTGAGATAGCTTTCGAGCCTGATTCTAAAGATGACTTGATTACATCAAATGCAACTCCAATGGTTTCTGCAGCCCTAATGAGTTGAGGTAAGAAGATCTCTTTCTTATCAAATAACACACCCACTTGATCTAAAGTAGGCACCAATTGATTATTAACAACTTCTAGCGGTTGATTCTCTAACAGCTCTGCTTTTGTATATTCTAAAACTTCTTCTTTATAACCTTTCAGTATCATTTCGAGTAAATAAGATTTTTCGGTTTTACTTTTTTTGACACCATGATTTTTTACATCTTTTACATCCACAAGGTTTTCTATATACTCTTCACCACCCACATCATGATTTAAAAGTACATTCATCGATAAGATTGTATTTTGTAAATGATGATCTAAAGGATCCATAATCGCAGAATTCAGACCCGCTTCCATCGCTAACGATAAGAAGGTTCTCGTTAAAAGTGGTCTATTAGGCATACCATAAGAGACATTGCTGATACCTAATGTGAACTGAACCTTGTATTTACTCTTTATCATTTTAATTGCTTTGATGGTTTCCATCACTTGAGACTGTTGGGCTGAAACGGTTAATACCAAACAATCAATAATCAAACGTTCTTCTGCTATACCATACTTTTTAGCTTCATTTATCATTTTTTCAGCAATCTGAACACGTGCTTCTGCTGTTTCAGGAATGCCTTCTTCATCTAAGGTCAAACAGACCATCATAGCGCCGTATTTTTTAGCTATTGGAAACAATCTATCCATCGATTTTTGTTTCCCATTAATGGAGTTGATTATGCCGACACCCGATAAACGTCTTAAACCCGCTTCAATCACTTTAGATTTAGAAGAATCTATTTGAAGCGGTAATGGTGTAATGGTTGATAATTCATCTACCACACGTTTCATGATATCAAGTTCATCAATATCAGGCAAACCCACATTAACATCTAGTACTTCAGCACCAGCATCTGCTTGTGACAAACCTTCTCGTATCGCTAAATTAATGTCATTGTTTCTCAGTGTTTCTTTTAGTTTCTTATGTCCTGTAGGATTGATGCGTTCACCAATTCTGGTAAATCCATTAAATTCAACAACTTTAGAAGAAGAACAAATCACATGCTTTTTAGGTTTGTTTATGATTTCTTTTTCACCGATATATTGTTTTAATTCTTTGATATGATCAGGACTGGTACCACAACACCCACCAATCATACGAACACCCAGTTCTAAATACTCTTTCCCGAAAATTTCATACTCAGGCGGTTCTACATTAAAATAAGTAATACCATCACGCACTTCTGGTAATCCAGCATTTGCTTGTACAATCACTGGTACTGTGGCTGTATCTAAAATCCTTTTAACAATTGGAGTTAATTGACCAGGTCCTAACGAACAGTTTACACCTAAGCCATCTACGCCAAGGGCTTCCATTGAATAAACAAAACATTCTGGTGTTAATCCCGTTAAGGTTCTCCCATCTTCTTGGAAGGTCATTGAAACAATTACTGGCAATTCTGTATTTTCTTTAACCGCTAAAACTGCAGCTCTTGCCTCATTTAAATCAGACATCGTTTCTATTAAAACGAGATCTGCCCCTTTACTAAATTCAAGTTGTTCTTTAAATGCATCATAAGCCTCATCAAAGGTTAAATCCCCAATGGGTTTCATCATTCTACCAATTGGACCAATATCCAGCGCTACATAATTCGGATTGGCTTGTTTTGCTAGTGCTATACCAGAAGTCACTACCTCTTCTACTGAATACGGTGTCTCTTTAAGTTTATAACCACTAGCTCCAAAAGTGTTGGTTGTAATCACCTGTGAGCCTGTTTTTACATAGGCTTTATGAATCTTAAGCAAGTCTTCTGGTCTTTCTTTATTAATCGTTTCTGGGATAGTACCTAAAGGTAAACCTAATTTTTGAATTTGTGTGCCTAAAGCACCATCAAATAATACTTGATTTTTATTTAGAAATTCTTTAAAATTCATTGTCCCTCTCTTTTACATCGTTTAAAATCACATGATGTTCTAAGTAAGCAATCATCACAAAATCTATAGGTTACCGTCATTTTTTTATCTGAAATACCAATGATACCGGTCACGGACTTTTTCGGTAATAAAATTGATGAATCAGTCACATGGATACCAATCTTTTTTGCACCTACAACCTCTATTAAATCCCTTTGTATATCAAGTGATAAATCACCGTAACCAGGACTAAACCTCGGCGTTAAATGTACAGGATGTGTTGTTTTGATTTCTTCTTCCATTTGATCTAAGACATCTTCTATCTTAACACTAGCACAGGCATCTAAAATCATCATATTTAAAGAAGAGTCATAAGAACTTTTTAATATCTTTTGATCCATTTCATGACCAAGTGTGCCTGCAAATAGAATCAGTTGACTGGCCTGACTTAATATATGTTTTATCGAATCTCCTTTTAAATTGAGTATTGTATTTAAAACCTTTATATCATCGCCTTGTTCAAAGTCGAATATTTGATAGACATATTTACCGTTTAGACCCTCTACACTCTTCATATAATCATCAATCATTTCATCTAAAGATTGATCTATTTCTTGATTGTTATGTCCTAAATGTCTGAGTACATCATTTTTATTCATCAACGCTTACCAGTTCAATATCACCCCAAGCACCCAACTCATCATCTATTATGATTACAATACCTAAGATACCTAAAATACTTTTTCCAAATTCTAATCCTTCACGAATATCTTCTGTAGTTTTAACAATATTCCCAATGGCTGTTGCTGTTGCATCAGCAAGTAGTGTATCTTCAGAAATAACTACCACCGCATCTGCATTACCATAACTCAGCGAGTGACCTACTTTTCCAGCAGAAGTACAAATTCCAATAGGTGTGTCTTCAGATTTGATTTTAATACCCACTTGATTTGAAAATGGTGATTCTCCTGCATAAATAGAAATCACTTTATCTTCCTCTGATTTCAGATAAATATCGCCACCGTTTTCTATCATAATCTCTGAAGAAGTTAAGTATTCTCCAACATAATGAGAGATGGCGCCTGCTACTGTCGCCATAGGACCAACGCCTGCAGATCTTGAGGCTTCAATCATATGTTTTACGATTTCTGGTGCAAATTCATCATTTGAAATGGGTACCAAACCTAAAAACTCTGGTCTTCTTTTTATATATGATTCTATGGCGTGTCGATAGCCGTATACTCTTTGATCATTATCAAAGGGTTTTGACGTGACAATCAATAAATCTGTTTCTTTTTCAACTAGTACTTTTCTATATAAATTTTCACTTTTAATCTGTTCTCTATAAACTCTTTCTTGATACATTTCATCACCATGCTGTGTTTTGAATGGATCTTGTTGGACAGGCATCCACACATCGATTACATCCTACACATCTTTCTTCTATATAATTTAGTGTCCAATTCTCTCTATCCATATTTAGAGCTCTTACCGCACACGATCCTGTACATATGCCACAATTGACACATGTTTCTTTATCAATTGTAATGGTATTGGTAATCAGATCTGCATGGACACCTTCACTTTCTAAATAAGCGAGCGCCTCAGCAATCTTTTTCGAATTACCATCGATGTCAAAAACCAAATACCCTTCTAATTTATAGTTGATATCCGCTTTTAGGATGTTTATTCTTAAATCGTACTTTTTAATCAAATCATAAGTAATCGGTGTATTTGTCACAGCCTTTGGAAACTTTAAAATCATCTTTATTCTCATCTTATTTTCCTCCCATTGGCTTTGTTTGACTATTTGTATCAAAGAGTTCTACTGGTTTGGATAAATAAAATTCACCTTTTTCTATCTGTTCTTTTAAAAGACCCGCTATTTGTCTTGCTTTGTATAAACTCGCAAGTGGTGCTGTTTTTACTTCTTTACCATCAATCTCAATTTTTCCGGATTGTAAGGCTTCATAAGTCACTCTTTTTAAAACGGGTTTTGCTTTATCGGAAACCGAATAATCTAAAACATTGGTTTCTAATTTATCATTACCAATGGATACTTGTTTCATCATGTCTTCGTCTAGAATTGGAATCGGAATGCCAACACCTACAAATAAAGAGGTCCCATATTTTTCATAAACAGCAGGTGCGATAAATTCTTTGCTCATTTCTTTCATATCACCAACTAGAGCGAGCGTTCCACCTGTACCTTTAGGAATACCATTTTCATCTCTTTCTGCTGCGGAATTAAACTGAGTGCCTCGCCAAGCCACATAGCCCTGAGCACCAGCAATAAATATTCTTGTGCCAATACCAATGGTTCTATAATATGGATCGTTTAAAAGTGGACTGAGTGTACCCGCTGTAGAATAGGTTACCACACCGACATTTGGAAGGAGTGTACCCATATAAGTATATAATGGTCTACCTGATGTATTGGCTGCCGCTGCGTAATTTTGATAACAATTTCTAGGATTGTAGATATACGCTTCATTAAGATCCTCAAGAGTAATCGATCTTTCTACTGATTTTCTAGGATAACAGTCCGTGCCTTTACCAGTTGCTTTCAGTTCCACAGACTTGCCTGCTATTAAATCACAAATAACATGCGCCCCACCATATTCATAACCTTTATCATTGGATTCTTCTGTCGCACCAATATATGTATCTACTGCTGCAAGTCCCCCCGATGCCGGTACATCATTTAATGTCACTTTTTCCATTCTAATCGCTGGACTGGTGTGCCCAAAGTTTAAAAACGCTCCCGACGAACACATCGGTCCAAATGTTGCAGTTGTCACCACATCTATTTTCTTCGTCGCATTTGTAATGCCTATTTCCTTTACAATATCTACAACTTCTTCAGCAGTAACAACAACTGCTGTGCCTGCTTTAATCTTCTCATTAATCTCTTCATAAGTTCTCATAGTTGCCTCCTATTTTAATATAAAAAAATACTCTCCGGAAAGGAGAGTATAAATATGCTATCTTTTCTCACTCATCTTCCGGTTTACACCGCTGGATTTAGCACCATGCATTTCTGCGGTTGCCGGATATCATAGGGCCAGTCCCTCCATCACTCTTGATAAGTCTATGTAATTGTTGAATTAAGTATAGGGTGATTTTTACCCTATGTCAATAAGCATTTTTTATTTTTTTGCATATTTCTTCATTAAATTGATTTTATATGTATTGATCTGAGTATTTTGAACCTCTTCCTCAAATGCAAATTCCTTAAATGGTTTTTCTTCTTCTATGATTTCTTCTTTTTTAATAATACGACCATGTTCTTTCTTTTGAAGTTCATGAATTAAAACTTCAATCTTATCTTGGAATTGAGATGCTTTTGCTATTTTGTATTTATCTCGAATTTTCTCAAGATCATTACCTGCAAAGCTTAAGATAATTCTTGCTTCTCTTTCATTAATTTTTTCATCAATGATCTCAAAGACCTTAAGAACTTTTTGGTCATATGTCAAAACAACTTCATTTTCAGAAGCTTCTGGTACCGCTTGAACTTCTTCAGCTTTTATAATTGTACCCGGCTTAACCTCAGCCTCTAGAGATTCTAAAATACCTTTCGCTCTAAGCGAATAAAATGCACCTTTTGCAACAATCTCCTCTACACTCATATGTTTTGCCAATTGCTCCATCGTGATATCTTCAAGAGTTTCATCCTGAAAAAATCTCGCTAAAACAACACAACACATCTTTTCATATATGGTTAAGTCTTTTCTATCAACGACCAATGCTGATATACTGAAAAAATTCATTTTGCCTCCATTTATGCGTTAAACATAACTTTCTCACTGTTAAACAATACTTTAATGGCGTAAATTAAAATACCTGCTAGTATTATAGATGAGCCACATGTTAATAATACCATGTTTGGTGTCAGTTCAAAAGCAAACAATTTCTTAAGTGCAATGATTGATCCATAAACTGGAATACCAAATTTCCACATTGCCATCTCACCGGTTGTATACATTGTAGAGAAACCAGAAATCATAACCACCATGTAGATTGGAGCCATATATGTATTGGCTTCTTTAATGGTTTTAGAAATAATAGAAACCATACAAATCACTGCAACATAAACACTCACCAAAGTAATCATAATCGCAAACAGTGACAGATAATCCGTTAAAACAAATTGAAGTGAAGCCATATCAATACCATCACTAGCAAACATTTCTCCAGCACTTGGCATGGAAGCAATAATGCCAAGGAAGGATGACGCTGAAGTTACAATTGCCACAATACCGAGTGCTATTACTTTCCCCATTGCAAGTGTTTCACGTTTTACTGGTGTTAATAGAAGCGTGGCCATAGTGCCTCTTTCTTTTTCACCCGCAATCATATCAGGACCAACACTCATAGCACCACTAAATAAGAATATTGCTATCAACATTGGAAATAATATTGCCAATCCTTTTCCAGTTGCTTTTTTGTCATCCTGTATTTTATCGTCTGTCACACCTCTGTTTAAATCAAATACTTCCACATGCTCTGGATTGCCAATTCTTTGACCCAACATAAACATCTCAAAATCGGTTAGTGTTTTATCAATATTATAACGTGCTTCTTGCGAGTAATCCTCAATGCCATTATAATATCTCTTTACATTAGGCTTTTCATAAGCCATTGCTTTCTCATCAAACTGCTCATCAAAAATCATATAGATTTCAATTTCAGCTTCCAATATTTGATTTTTATAGGTATCAGATGCCTCATCTACATATGTAAAGTCATATCTTTTATCTTTAGATACAAACTCTTTAAAGCTTTCAGGCGCATTAGCTGCAACAATTGATGGTACATTAAGTTCCACATCATCTATCATTGTTGTCATGACATTGCCCATTAAACTGTACATGATAAAAATACTTAATGCAGGCAAGATAATCACTGTAAATATTAATCTTCTATCAGTAAAAATCCTTTTAAGTTCTTTTTTTACAACGGTTAATAATCTTTTATCCATCTTTATACTCCTTTCACATCAGAGTAATGTTTAAAGAAAGCATCCTCTAAATCAGTTGTATTAGACTCTTTTAAAATAGTCTCTAAATCACCATTTGCAACTAATTTCCCATCTATAATAATTCCGATTTGATCACATAATTTTTCTGCTACTGTCATAATATGAGTAGATACAATAACAACCTTACCTTCATTTCTTAATTTTAACAAATAATCGGTTACCGCTCTCGCTGTAATAATATCTAATCCATTTGTAGGTTCATCAAATATAATGACATCAGGATTATGAATCAAACTTACTGCTATAGATAATTTTTGTTTCATACCCGTTGAAAACTCTGAAATCTTTCTAGTAGCAAACTCACTGATACCAAAGTAATCAAATAATTCATCTCTTCTAGATTCAATTTCTTTTAATGGCATACTATGAAGTTCACCAAAATATTTAATGGTATCACTTGCCGTAAAATGAGTGTCTAATTTCAGTTCATTTGTTAAAAAAGCAATTTTACTTCTAACATCCGTCGATTTTTTCTGATTCTCTAAACCCAAAACATAAACTTTACCTTCAGTCGGTTTAATCAATGTTGATATACATCTCAGAGTTGTTGTTTTACCGGCCCCATTAGGACCTAACAATCCAAATATTTCACCTGGCTTAGCTGTAAAAGTAATATCATCAACTGCTACCTTTACCGATGAAGAGGATTGATCTTTTTTCATTTGTTTTTTATTCAGTTTAAATATCTTTTTTAAATTCTTTACTTCAACCATTTTTACCTCCTATTGCTTCATATAAACTGTATTTCAAATATACAATATTCTCATGGTATTTTTTATAATAACCGACTGAGTTAATTGTCCACGTTTTATTATTTTTTTCTTAGCTTTCTATATACTTTTACAATTGCAAAAGACAATATATATGTATATAACATGATCGTACCACCTATGGAGAACTCAAATTCATAGAACACAGATATTGTCACCATAATGACTAATTCAGCAATTAGGATATGGAGCAAAATTGCTTTTGTCTCAACTTTTTCTTTGATGACTCTTTCATCATGAACTGAGGCTTCTAGATCCTCTACAAACTCTTTATCTTTTCGTTTGATTAAGTATATAACTGATAAACCGATTGCTACAATAAGTAAACCTGTTCCAAAACCGCTGAAAAAGTCATGTCCCAGCACATCAGGTGCGAGTTTATTCATAGTGATTATAGTTAATCCAATGACGTAAAGTAAAGCACCTACGACTTTATAATAATTGAGCATTTTGAACTTTTTATTCTTCATGACCTGCCTCCCAAAATAATTCGTCTAAAGTTTTTCCTAACTTCTTTGCAATATTAATACAAAGACTTAGAGTTGGATTGTATTTGCCTGATTCAATCAATCCGATAGTTTGTCTTGTGACACCTACAGCTTTCGCTAAATCACCTTGAGTCATATCCAATTCCATCCTTCTTAACTTAATTTTATTAATTGGCATAAACGCCTCCCTTGCAACTTTTATATTGCAAGTGTAATATATACATTGCATCATGTCAACTATATATTGCATTGTTATTTTTTGGAGGCTTGATTCTTCACTTACTAATATATAAAGAAAACCTGTAAACATCTATGTTTACAGGTTTAAATAATGCTATGTTAATACTCTTAATATGATATTAATTAATCTCTATTTTCCCACCTTTTAGTACTTTACCAAATAACGGTTCCGCCACCAAAGGACAAGTTCTTTTACTTTGTATCAATGCACATTCAGGAAAACAACGTTTCCCTTTTTTGGTTATCAAAACTTCAGCTTCTCCAAGTTCAAGTACATCACCAACAGATATACCACGAGGATCTAAATCAATCAAAATCGTTTCAATAAATCTTTGAATACATAAACCTTCTTGATAATCTATCAGCTGTTCTTTTGTCTTAACAGACATCAAACAAACCTCTCTATCACCAGGTTTAGAGTATGCATCGCCCTTTAGACCATAGTTTTCGAGAAGAACCCCTTCTTTTACCTCGATACGATCTTTGCCTTTTTCTATTGAAACCTTTATACCGAGTACCTTTGCAATCATTATACTAACTCGATTTGATGGTATACTTTTTTACCTTTTTTAATCATAGCTTTGCCATCTTCAAAATCTTCTAACGTCAACTTGTAGAACGGCTCTGTTACTTTCTTATCATTTAAAGAAATACCATTTTGTTGAGCCAGTCTTTTACCTTCACCTTTAGATTTAAGAAGGCCTAACTCTACCATAACTTCTAACAACTCTTTGCCATCTTCAAATAAAGATTTATCCATTTCAGTTGAAGGGACATTAGCACTTACACCACCACCAGCAAATAATGCTTTAGTTGCTTCTAATGCTTTCTTAGCTTCTTCTTCACCATGAACTAACTTTGTAAATTCAAATGCTAATATTTCTTTTGCCTTATTTATTTCAGCACCTTCTAATGCGCCTAATCTTCTTACTTCATCCATTGGTAAGAATGTAAGAAGTGATAAACAGTTTTCAACATCTGCATCATCTACATTTCTAAAGTATTGGAACATCTCATATGGTGATGTTTTCTCTGGATTAATCCATACAGCACCTTTTTCAGTTTTACCCATTTTAATACCAGCAGAAGTCGTCAGCAATTTAAATGTTAAACCGTATACATCTTTTTGATCTGATTTTCTACAAAGATTAACACCTGCAATAATATTTGACCATTGATCATTACCACCTAATTGCATCTTACAATCGTATCTTCTATTTAATTCTAAGAAATCATAACCCTGCATGATCATGTAGTTAAATTCTAAGAATGATAAACCTGTTTCAAGTCTTTGTTTGAAACATTCAGCTGCTAACATTTTATTAACATTAAACTTACTACCAATCTCTCTTAAGAATGATACATAGTTAAGGTTGTCTAACCAGTCTGCGTTATTTGCAGGGATACCAGCTTCACCATCTAATGTGATGTATTTTCTCATTTGGTTTAACATCTTTTCACCATTTGACTCAATGATTTCATTTGTTAACATTTTTCTCATATCAGTTTTACCTGATGGATCTCCTATCTTAGCTGTTCCACCACCAATTAATGCAATTGGTACGTGACCCGCTTGTTGCATATGCATCATAACAATCACTTGAATGAAGTGACCAACATGTAGAGAGTCAGCAGTAGGATCAAAACCAATATAAAACTTTACCTTTTCTTTTTCAAGTAACGAAATTACTTCGTCTTCATGTGTAATTTGCTCGATAAAGCCTCTTTCTTTTAAAACTTCAAATACGCTCATTTGATCACTCCTTTATAGTTTATACAAAAACAAAAAGAGTTCCTCATCCCAAAGGACGAAAAACTCGTGGTACCACCTTAATTCGAAACATATAGTTTCCTCTTAAATACTTAACGCGTATCATACGTAATAGTTTCCTATTAAAACTCCAAACCCGTATGTTCATATGATGACCTGTTCACTTTTCAACAACCAGTGACTCTCTACATCCGTTACCATCATATTACTTCTGTTCTTCAACGTTTATATTTAATTATAATATATCTTAAATTAATTTCTTAAGTCTGTCAACTAAATAAT
>JABXKX010000127.1 GCA_013619035.1 Peptostreptococcaceae bacterium | reverse complement strand
CCGCCATGACCCAGCTTGCTCATTGACCATTTCTTTGCTTCGTGCTTACTTCCGTACTTCATTATTTACTCCTTATCAAGAAATTCTATAGTTATTATAACAGAAACGAATGATTATTTTAAGGTTTATATTTCATTAATTTTGGGTATACCTAATAAAGACAGAATGGAGGCGTTATGAAGGAAATTATTATCTACTCAACAGAGAGTTGTTCGCATTGTCAATCGGCAAAAGCATACTTAGATAGAAAGGGCTTTTCTTATAAAGACAAAAATGTTCAATCTGATAAAGCAGCACGACAGGAATTGATGGATAAAGGGTATCGTGGAGTCCCTATTATTGTCATTGGTGGAGTTGATGTTGTTGGTTTTGATAAAGAAAAAATTGATCAACTATTAGAATTATAAAACGCCTAAAGGCGTTTTTAATTTTGTTATAGATAGTTTACAAATAAAAAAAACATCTTTAGATAATTGATTCATTGTACTTGCAATTAATTTATGTTAGATTAAAAAGAAGTCAAGTATAGGAGGTCATTTATGATCATAGATGGAAAATTAGTATCAAAAAAATTAAGAACTGAAATTTCAAAGGGAGTCCAAAAATTACAAGTACAAAATATTGTACCGGGACTTGCAGTTATAATAGTTGGAGATAATCCAGCCAGTCAATCATATGTTAGAAATAAACAGAGAACCTGTGAAAAACTAGGTATGTACTCAGAAAAATATGAGTTGGATGTTGATGTATCAGAAAGTGAATTATTAACATTGATAGAAACGTTAAATAACACAGATAAACTTCATGGCATTTTAGTACAATTGCCGTTACCAAAACATATTGATGAAGCACGTGTAATTGAAGCGATAGATCCAAGAAAAGATGTTGATTGTTTCCACCCAATTAATGTAGGGAAATTAACAACTGGCGTAGAAGGATTTAAGCCGTGTACACCTGCTGGTATTATTGAGTTATTAGAGTATTATGAAGTTGAATTAGAGGGTAAAGAGGCGGTTGTATTAGGTAGAAGTAATATTGTAGGGAAACCCATTGCTCTGATGTTACTAGAAAAAAATGCTACGGTTACTATTTGTCATTCAAGAACAAAGGATTTGGAAACAATACTGAGAAGAGCGGATATTATTGTTGCTGCAATCGGCAAACCACATTTCTTAAAAGCAGATATGGTAAAAGAAGGTGCTGTTATTATTGATGTTGGTATCAATAGAATTGAAACTGGATTGGTTGGTGATGTCGCATTTGAATCGGTTCAACAGAAATCATCATTTATAACACCTGTTCCTGGTGGAGTTGGTCCGATGACAATAACGATGCTGATGAAAAACACGTTAGAGGCTTGTGAGAAAATCGCTTTTGACGCTAAATAGATGAAAGGTCAAAAATAACTAGGTGTGACCAAATGGTTTTTGACGTTAAATTGATTGATGTATATTAAAGTAACTAGTAGGAATACACGTATTGTGTAAAAATCGGAGGTTAATATGAAGACAGATGTTCAAATAGCACAAGAAGCTAAAATGCAACATATTTCGGAAGTTGCTAAAAATGTAGGATTAACTGATCAAGATTTAGAGTTATATGGTAATTATAAAGCAAAAGTTCATTTAGATGTTATTACTAGAAACGAAGCCAAAGAAGATGGTAAATTGATTTTAGTAACTGCAATCAATCCAACAGCCGCTGGTGAAGGTAAAACAACAACTAATGTTGGTTTAAGCATGGGTTTGAACAAGATTGGTAAAAAGACTTTCACAGCTTTAAGAGAACCTTCATTGGGACCTTGTTTTGGTGTTAAAGGTGGCGCTGCTGGTGGTGGTTATGCTCAAGTTGTACCGATGGACGATATAAACTTACACTTTACAGGTGATATTCATGCTGTAACAACTGCAAATAACTTATTAGCAGCTTTAATAGACAATCATTTACATCAAGGGAATAAATTAAACTTAGATCCAAAGAGAATCACTTGGAGAAGAGCGGTTGATATGAACGATAGATCATTAAGAAATATCATAGTGGGCGTTGGTTCTAAGAACAACGGCGTTATGAGAGAAGATGGTTTTGATATCGCAGTAGCTTCAGAAGTTATGGCAATTTTATGCCTTGCAACAAGTTTAGAAGATATGAAAGAAAGACTTGCTAAAATGGTAATTGGTTATACATATGATAAAAAGCAAGTGACGGCAGGTCAAATCGAAGCAACAGGTGCAATGGCATTATTACTTAAAGATGCTTTGATGCCAAACTTAGTTCAAACATTAGAAAACACTCCAGCGCTTATTCATGGTGGTCCGTTTGCGAATATTGCACATGGTTGTAACTCAGTTGTAGCTACAAAAATGGCGCTTAAATTAGCTGATTATGTTGTAACAGAAGCAGGCTTTGGTGCTGATTTAGGAGCTGAGAAATTCTTTAATATCAAATGTAGACAAGCAGATTTAAAACCATCAGCTGCTGTAATTGTTGCAACAATTAGAGCACTTAAGAATCATGGTGGTGTAAAAAAAGCAGATCTTAATGAAGAAAACATAGAAGCATTAGGTCTTGGTTTTGAAAACTTAGAAAAACATATTGAAAATATTGCTAAGTTTAATGTACCAGGCGTTATTGCAATTAATAAATTCCCAACGGATACAGACGCAGAAATTAAATTTGTTGAAGACAAGTGTAAAGCGCTTGGTATTCCAGTAGTTATGTCAGATGTATGGGCATATGGTGGTGAAGGTGGCGTTGAACTTGCTAAAAAAGTAGTTGAAGTAGTTGAAGCAGGTACTGCAGAATTTAAACCATTATATGACTTATCATTATCTCCAAAAGAAAAGATTGAAACAATTTGTAAAGAGATTTATGGCGCTGATGGTGTTGATTTTGCACCGAAGGCTTTAAATGATATCAAGAAGTTTACTGAAGATGGATTAGCTGAGTTACCAATCTGTATGGCTAAAACTCAATATTCATTATCTGATAACAAAAAACTATTGGGTAGACCAACTGGTTTCAGAGTAACAATCAAAGAAGTTAAAGCATCAGCAGGTGCTGGATTCTTAATCGCTTTAGCAGGAGATATTATGAGAATGCCTGGTCTTCCAAAAGTACCAGCTGCTAATAAAATTGATATTTTAGAAGATGGTGAAATTATCGGCTTATTCTAAAAGACTTGTATTTTCAATTAAAAGATATTTGATTAGCGTATTATGACATAGAAACGACTATTGTTTCAGAATTATAAATTAAAACCTCATTTCGATGAGGTTTATTTTTTTTGCTCTTTTCAAATGGTCTTTTTTTTTATACAATAAAGAGTAGGGATTTTGGAGGAGAGAGATTTGGAAATATTGTTAACAATGGGTTTATTAGTTATATCAGGCGTGGGAACATTCTTTTATATGCAAAACCAGGATGAGTTTGATGTACTATCAGATTACAAAGAAATAAAGAAGGCTTTTAAAACTTTTAGGAATGAAAATATTGGATTAACAAAAGGTGTTGAAAATATTAAAAAATATTTACCGAGTGATTCAAAGGTTAATTTGAATAATTATGAAATGTCTGTTGATGATAAGTTCTTGATTGTTAAAAAGATACCTAAGAAAGTGGATGCTAATGTGCTTGTAAAACAAGTTGGTGGCAATTCTATTTATAAGGGTAACCATTTGAAGTTGAGTTTTTTTACATTAGGTAATGGTGTTGAGACGACGGCTGTAATTGGTATGAAGCCATTAGCCAATTTTACAACAACTACAAAAATAGAGTACTTTACTGATGATTCAATTGCTGAAGACAATAAAATATTAGAAGTTGAATGGGAAAACAATGAAGAATATTTTGCAACAGAAGGTGTTCACACCATTAAGTTGCGAATTATGGACAAACATTTTAGATGGTCTGAATGGGTTAGCAAAGAAATTTTTGTTGCTGAACTAAAAGGTGTCAGAAGTCTCAATGCTTCTGGTGGTCATCTTATGGTCTTACATAACAATGGTAAGGTATTTGGTTATGGTGAAAATAATTTTGGGCAACTGGGTAATTGTACAAATCAGAATAATATTCTCTTGGATGAAATTGTTCAAGCTGAGAACATTGCTGATATTGCAATCGGAGACAATCACACGTTATTCTTAAAAACCGATAGACGTGTGTTTGCGACGGGAAAAAATGATTTTGGTCAACTTGGTAATGGTAGTAGGATCAACTCAAAAATACCTAAATTAACATGGGGGATAGAAAATATCGTTCAAGTTGCTGCTGGAAGAGGGTTTAGTGCTGCAGTCACGAGTGATGGTTATGTGTATACTTGGGGAAGCAATGAGAATCATTGTTTAGCAATTAGTGAAGCGCATTTTATTGATAGACCGCTACGAGTTGAAGGTGTTGAAAATATAAAAGCCGTTGCTTTAGGTTTTGACTTTACACTTGCACTTGGTTATGATGGCAATGTTAAAGCCTGGGGTAACAATAGCCATGGTCAATTAGCACTTGGTTATAAAGGTAAATTTAGTGATCCGTTAACAACTCAGTTAAAAGATATAAAAATGGTTTCTGCTGGTCGAAATTTTGCTTTGGCATTATCAAATAGTGGTAGAGTTTATGGCTTTGGTCTTAATAAAAATCATCAAATTGGTTTTGACGGTGAAAAGGAAGTCCTATTTCCTATTGAGATTCCAGGTCTTAGAGATATCGAGAAAATATCATGTAGTAATGACTTTGTTGTTGCTTTAGATAAAGTTGGTACGATGTATACGTGGGGACAATATTCCCCTGTTGATAATGATTACTCAATAATACCATTTGAATGTGATCAACTTAAATATGTTAAAGATATAGCAACATCACAAAATGAAGGTTATGCATTAGATGAAAATGAAGATATTTATCAGTTTTCAACAAAGTTCCAAGATCTGCATAAAATTGAGGTGATTGGTATTGATGAAGATTAATTATCAAAAAGAAATGGAAAAGATCATACAGAAAATAGAGTGTACTGATAAACCGTCTTTACTCCTTCATAGTTGTTGTGCACCTTGTAGTAGTTATGTTTTAGAGTACTTACAAAATTATTTTAAAATAACAGTTTTGTTTTACAATCCTAATATGATAGATATAGAAGAGTTTGAAAAAAGATATCAAGAACAGGTCAAAATCAATAATAGTTTATCAAATGAGATTGATTTAGTAAAAATTGATTATACATCAGATGAATTCTTTAAAAAGATTAAAGGACTAGAAGATCATAAAGAAGGTGGATTAAGATGTGATGCTTGTTTTGAACTGCGTTTAGAAGAAGCTGCATCTTATGCAAAAGAGTATGGCTTTGATTACTTTACAACCACTCTAAGTATCAGTCCGCTTAAGAACTCTGAACGATTGAATACAATTGGACAGAGATTAGCATTACAATATAACGTAAAGTATCTGACTTCTGATTTTAAAAAGAAAAATGGATACAAAAGATCTGTAGAACTTTCAAGAGAGAACGAGTTGTATAGACAAGATTATTGTGGCTGTATTTATTCAAAGATAGAACGAGATAACCAAATTTAATTTGGTTATTTTTTTTTGAAAAAAAATTCGATTATGAATAATTACTAAATTATGAAACTTGTCTTGCATTTCAAATAGAATGTTGTTATAGTATTCAAAAGGTGCAAGAAAGCTTGCATAAATGATTTTCTATGACGGACATTATTCAGGGGGGACTATGAGAAAAATACATAAAGTTTTGGTTGCAAATCGTGGGGAAATTGCAATCAGAGTATTCAGAGCTTGTCATGAACTAGGAATAAAAACAGTTGCGATTTACTCAAAAGAAGATAAAGCCGCATTATTTCGAACCAAAGCAGATGAAGCTTATTTAGTAGGCAAACATAAAAGTCCACTACAGGCTTATTTAGATATGAATGAGATCATCAAACTGGCTAAGAAAAAGGGTGTTGATGCCATTCATCCAGGATATGGTTTTTTATCAGAAAATCCAGTGTTTAGCAGAAAATGTGAAGAAGCAGGTTTGATCTTTATTGGACCGAATGCTGAAATGATGTTAAAAGTCGGTGATAAGATACAATCTAAGATTGTTGCAAACGAAGTTGGCGTGCCGACAATACCAGGTGTTAAACAGCCTATAGAAACCGAAGATGACGCAGTTAAGTTTGCGAAATATTGTGGCTACCCTGTGATGTTAAAAGCGTCTGCAGGCGGTGGTGGTAGAGGCATGAGAATTGTATCTGACGCCTCAGAACTTATTTCGCAATATCAAAGCGCTAAACGAGAAGCTGGAAAAGCTTTTGATAGTGATGAAATCTTTATTGAAAAATACCTTGAATCACCAAGACATGTTGAAGTACAAATTTTAGGTGACAGCAAAGGCAATATTGTACATTTGTATGAACGTGATTGTTCTATTCAAAGAAGACATCAGAAAGTGATTGAATATACACCAGCTCTTAACTTGCCTGAAAAAGTAAGAGAAGCGCTTTGTGCAGATGCTATTAAGATTGGTAAAGCTGTTAATTATGCCAATGCGGGAACCGTAGAGTTCTTAGTTGATAAAAATAACAAACATTATTTCATTGAAATGAATCCAAGAATTCAAGTAGAACATACCATTACAGAAATGGTGACTGGTATTGATTTGGTGCAAAGTCAGATATTAATAGCAGAAGGTCATGCCTTGAATTCTGATAAATTAAATATTACTCAAGAAACGATTGAAATTAGAGGGTATTCGATTCAATGTCGTATCACAACAGAAGACCCACATAACGATTTTATGCCGGATACAGGGCAAATGGATGTGTATAGAACGGGTTCTGGTTTTGGTATTCGATTGGATGGAGGTAGTGGCTTTACAGGATCGATTATCAGCCCGTATTATGATTCACTTTTGGTTAAATGTACATCATGGGCACGAACCTTTGATGATGCCATCAGAAAGTCTAAAAGAGCACTGGATGAAATCAAAATTGGTGGTGTTAAAACCAATATAGGATTTTTAATCAATGTTTTAAATCATGATAAATTTAAACAAGGTCTTTGCGATACGAATTTTATTGCAAGTCATCCAGATGTTTTGGATATACAATCTGTTGAAGATCATGAATACAAATTATTAAAATTCATTAGTGATAAAGTCGTGAATGAAACAAAAGGTCAAAAACCTTATTTTGATATACCGAGTGTACCGAAGGTTGAAAGTCCTAAAACATTAATTGGTACCAAACAGTTATTAGAGAGCGACGGACCTAAAGGTGTTGTTTCGTGGATACATGCACAACAGAAATTATTATTAACAGATACAACAATGAGAGATGCACAACAATCGTTAATGGCAACGCGCGTGCGAACGAGAGATATGGAAAAAATCGCCAAAGCAACTGCTGTTCATGGAAGGGATCTCTTCTCAGCTGAAATGTGGGGTGGTGCAACTTTTGACGTTGCTTATAGATTCTTAAAAGAGTCACCATGGGAAAGATTAGATCTGGTTAGAGAAAAAATGCCGAATATTCTCCTTCAAATGTTGATACGTGGTTCAAATGGCGTGGGCTATAAAAACTATCCTGATAATGTGATTAGAAGATTTATTAAAGAATCCGCTGAAAGGGGTATTGATGTCTATAGAATATTCGATGCTTTAAACTGGGTAGATGGCATGAAAGTTGCCATAAATGAAGTTGGAGCTCAAAATAAGGTCTCTGAAGCATGTATTTGTTACACAGGTGATATCTTAGATGAATATAGAGATAAGTATTCTTTGGACTATTATGTTAACTTAGCAAAAGAAATTGAAAAAGAAGGGGCCCATATACTTGGTATAAAGGATATGTCAGCTTTATTAAAGCCTTATGCTGCACATAAACTAATTAAAACATTAAAGAGAGAAGTGGGTTTACCGATTCATCTTCATACACATGATACAACTGGAAATGGTGTTGCAACTGTTATGTTAGCAGCAGAAGCCGGTGTTGATATTGTTGATACTGCGATGAACAGTATGAGTGGTTTAACCAGTCAACCGGCTCTTAATTCTGTGGTGGAGGCACTTAAACACACCTCTAGAGATACTGGATTTGATACGAAGAAGATGCAGTCAATTGATAACTATTGGCAAGCGGTTAGACCAATCTATCATGAATTTGAATCTGATTTAAAATCAAGTACTGCTGAAATTTATCATTATGAAATACCGGGTGGACAATACTCAAATTTAAAACCTCAAGTTGAGAGTTTTGGTTTGGGATCTAGGTTCAATGAAGTGAAAAGCATGTTTAAAGATGTAAACCTAATGCTTGGAGATATTATAAAGGTAACACCTACATCAAAAGCTGTTGGTGATATGGCAATCTTTATGGTTCAAAACAATTTGACCGCTGAAAACATATTAGAAGAAGGTAAAGATTTGGCTTATCCAGATTCGATTGTTTCTTATTTCCGAGGTATGATGGGACAACCTCAAGGAGGATTCCCAACAGCTTTACAAAAAATGATTGTAAAAAAAGAAGAAATTATTACCGATAGACCGGGTGAATTATTACCACCAGAAGATTTTGAGGATATCTATAAGACACTAAAAACAGACAGTTATGAACCAACAGAATCTGACTTATTAAGTTATGCGCTTTATCCAAAGGTGTATAAAGCGTATAGAGAAAGTATTTTGAAGGATGGTAGTTTTAGGCATATGGAAAGTGATGTGTTTTTCCATGGTTTAAGAGAGGGCGAAACTTGTGAAGTTAAAATAAGATCAGGTAAAATTGTTGTTATCAAACTATTAGAGATTGGTAAATTAACCGATGAGGGTAAAAGAACTTTAACTTATGAAGTTGATGGTAACAGAAGAGTTTTTGATGTTTTAGAAAAAAACGCTCAGATAAAAGAAACAAAGAATGTGATAAAAGCAGATCCTGATAATCCTGATGATATTTTTGCATCTATTCCTGGCAACATAGTTAAAATTTTAGTAGCAGAAGGAGATATTGTAAAAAAAGATCACTCTATAGCGATTATAGAGGCTATGAAGATGGAAACGGTTATTACTGCCAGTAGAGATGGATTGATAGAAAAAATTCTTGTGAAATCAGGCGAAACTCTTGAAAAAGGACAATTGATAGTAAAAATGAAATAAATGTTAGAACACCACTTTAAATGGGGTATACTCTTTTTAAGTGGTGTTTTATTTGAAAGCGTTGAAGGGCTAAGCTCATTATGATATAATAAGCTTACTAACAATAAAAAAAGAGGTGTAAGTGTTATGGAGCGAAGAAAAGACAAAAGATTCCCATTTGAAATCACATTAAATATTCAAGAACTATACAAACAAGATGATGTGAAAATTGAAGATATAAATGAAGAATTCCAAGTTGTAAATATTTCGAAATCAGGTTTAGGATTTGCTTGCGAGCATGAATTGCCACTCGATTTTTATTTCAATGCTAAAATTACAATTGATGAAGATAAGTTCTTTTTCACTGTGTTAAAAATTATTCGTCAAGTGAGAGAAGATAAAGAGTTCCACTACGGTTGCGAGTTTGTAGGACTTGCTGATATTTTATCGAATACAATTGAGGATTTAGAAGATTAAGGGTTACTTATGTAACTCTTTTGTTGTTTAGAAAGGGAAAAATGAAAATAAGCTTAAGAGATCATGACTTAGACAGTGTTGTAGAAATGATGAAAAAAGAGAAAATTCCAGGATTTAGAGGGAAACAAATATTTGAATGGGTAAATAAAGGCGTTTCTTCATTTGATGAAATGAATAATATTCCCAAGGCTTTAAAAGAGCAATTAGAAGAAAAATTTGAAGTTTCTAATATGTCTGTAGTTGAGAAGTTGGAATCTAAATCAGATGGTACAAAAAAATATCTGATGCAATTAACTGATGGTAATATCATAGAATGTGTTTTTATGAAATATAGACATGGTAACACAATTTGTATTTCAACACAGGTTGGTTGTAAAATGAAATGTTCATTCTGTGCTTCAACATTACATGGTTTGAATCGTCAATTAACAGCGGGTGAAATGCTTGGACAGATATTATCTGTACAATATGAAACTGGTGAACGTATTTCAAATGTTGTGTTGATGGGGAGTGGGGAACCACTTGATAACTATGATGAAGTTATGAGATTTTTAAAATTGGTCAATCATCCTAAAGGACTGAATATAGGCATGAGATCAATTACAATTTCTACATGTGGATTGGTACCAAAAATTGAACAACTTATGTTAGAGAAGTTACAAATAACTTTAGCAATATCATTACATGCAACAGATAATGACAAAAGAAGTAAATTGATGCCAGTTAATAAAAAGTATCCAGTTGAAATGTTATTGGCAGTTTGTAAAAAATATGCGAATTATACAGGCCGAAGAATTACTTTTGAGTATGCATTAATAGCAGGTGAAAATGATTCGAAAGAAGACGCTGAAAATTTAGGCTTCATACTACGCAATATACATTGTCACGTGAATCTAATACCGATAAATCCAGTGATTGAAAAGAATTTTAAAGCCACTTCAATGGATAATGCAAAAGCATTCCAGACCGTATTAAAAAGATACAATATTGAAGCAACAATTAGACGTGAATTAGGTGGAGACATCGATGCAGCGTGCGGACAACTTAGAAATAAGCATATTAATCCGACATTGTAATAGATATACAAGGTACTCACAATTTCTTTGTGGGTTAAACTAAAAATTCAGAATATTTGATGAATTTTAGAAGGGTTTATTTATTGGATGTCGTATAATATATATAGGAAAACGAATTAGTTTTTAATTTCATTCTACCAAGAATAAAGGAGGAAATAACTATGGTTAAAATTTTAGCAGGCAAAGAGGGGTCAGGAAAAACAAAGCATTTAATTAAAATGGCGAATGAGAAGGTTGTATCAACAACTGGGAATATAGTTTATCTTGATAGCGACAAGCGCCATATTTATGATTTGAAACATGAAATAAGATTCTTGAACATGGAAGAGTTCCCAATAGAAAAACCAGAAGAATTTGTTGGATTCTTGTGTGGTATTATCTCAAACGATTATGACATCGAAACCATCTTCGTGGATGGCCTTTATAATATGGTAGATATGAATGAAATAGATGCTCTAACGTGCATAAATAAATTAGAAGACATCGCGAAGAAATTTGATATTGAATTTAGAATTGGTATGAATTATACAGGCAAAGAATTATCGCCTGAAATTCAAAAATATGTATTTACTCCTGAAGACTAAAACACTAAAAAAGTTCCTATTAGGAACTTTTTTTATGTATAATTTTATCCAAAATTTTTACGATTTCAATATCATATTG
>JABXKX010000100.1 GCA_013619035.1 Peptostreptococcaceae bacterium | reverse complement strand
GAATCTAGCATATAATTCTTATAACTTTCCATACCATTAAAGACAGTAAAATAGTCTCCGTCTACAACAAAGTTTAGTAACCTAATCAATTGTAATGGTAATATTGCTAAAACTAAAGATAAAGTCAACCACGTTGAAGTTGAAGTAATTCTGAATTCCGCTACTAAAATCAATAAGAAAACAATCATCATCATCAAAACCATATAACCATGAATGTTTTTACTGATAACATTCAATAGTTCTCTTATCACTGTAAATGGGTTTTTAGTCATCAATTTATCAAACAATTGTTGTAATGATAGTTCTGTTGACATTTCATTTAAATTTAATTTCTCATATGCAATTTCAGTGATAATCTTATTTTTTAGACTATCGTCATCTAATTCCTTATGTTCTAAGAAAAGTTCGGTTACTAAATCTACATCCTTTTGATCTATAGTAACGTTTTCACCTTCCAGATAAGCATCAATTGCTTTTGTAATACTTTCCCCTTCAGGTACTTCTCTTAAAGCTTGTATGGTTCCGTCAATGTCTACATTGCCATAAAATTTACTCGCTTCTTCTCTTGTAACATTGGTAGTTACATATTCTTTTAAGAATGAAACATCAACATTTGGCATTTCTTCATATTCTGAAAGAATATATCCTAAAACACCCATGCCTGATTCGTTAACAAATGATAATAATACTTCTTCATCAAAACTCAAATCAGACAATTTGGTATGATATCTATTAAGTATTTCACTTGTCACTTCTTCAGTAAATGGTGTTTCTTCTACCATTGTTTGATTTACCTCATATGATAGAACTGAATCGTTTAATAAACCATAACTAAACCACGCCAATAAACAAATGCTCAAAATAATCATCAGCACAAAATTAAATATGCCTTTAAAAAATCCCATGAATCCTCCCAACAAATAGCAACTCGGGTTTTCCCCGAGTCATCATTATTATTCTGAAAGCTTTATTTCATCCCAAGATCGGATTGAATCAATAGCTTTATTTGATGAAAACTTTCCTAACTTATATCTAAACAATTCGTTTTCAACAATGGTATAAACATAATTATTGATTGTTATAAGTACATCTACTTGGCTACCTAAGAAAACTGCTTCTTTGGCACCACTCTTTAAAACATATGCATCTGTACCTTCTAAATAAATTAAATATTTTTCATCCATAGATATCAAAGTAACTGTCACTTTATCACTCAATGGATTTACATATGAATTCGTTACTAAGTATTTTTTCCCCAGCGACTCATAAACACTCATTTCACCTGACTCTGATAACACTGATACTTCAGCGTCTCTTGCAAGGCTAATTGTATTCTGTAGTGTGTCTTTTAAATCAGAATAAGAAAGTTCATTATTTAAAATTGTATAAATTTTCTTTTGGTTATCAGATAACCAAAACTCATCAAACAATCCCAGTTCTTTAATTTGACCATCGTATAGTTTGTTCATACCAGTAGACTCCTTCATAAAGAGTTTGATATCATCCATATATACAATAGGATCTAAATCTTCTGAATATGACTTCAATCCCACTTGGTCAACACCGTTTTCGAGTGTTGTCACTTGGTCTCTTTTGACAGTCAATAGATTAATTTGACTGTTTTTCATTTGTACAACTGCAAAAAGTTCTTCTTTAGGATTTACCACTAGATGAACAATATTTCGGCTAATCTCATTCACTTTTCCAGACTTAACATAATACAGATCAAATCGATCGACTTCATCAATGTTCTTTCTTACAAAGTAAACCGAATCTTTCTTTAATGAAAATACTGGTGTATAAACATCTTCAGAAATTTTTACTGATGATTTATCACCACGTTTCATATAAAGAACACCTAAATCTTCATCAGATGTAATTTCAGTTACATAATACACATCATCATCATTGAAAATATAGCGATTGATGCCAACATGGCCATCAATTCTAAGGGTTTCCTTACCATCGTATTTATACAAATCCCCGAATAACTCTTCTGTGTCTGATACCGTATAAAGCACCATATCACCTTTTAAGTTCACTTTATAACTATTCACATGATCAGAGACTAATATTGCTTGTCCTTTTTCAAATGAATAAAGATTTTGATTTGTTATGTAGTAAATATGATCACCATATTTAACAACTTCAGTTTCAGAAGAAACATCATAGGCTAGCTCAAAATCTTTTCCAGACTCATCAATGACATGTAAAATACCTGTCTGAGTAACATAATGAAATCCTTCTTCAGCTTCAAGATAGATCTTTTGATTGTTAATCCACATAAGTGATAACACAATTATCCCAAGCACTGCTATACCTAAAAGAATAATATAAATATCTTCTTTAATTTTTTACGATCTTTAGGTGCTGGTTTTGGAGCATCTGGTTTAACAACCCCTGCGGCGTCAACACTTAAAAGTTCTTCAATTTCATCTTGATCTTTTTCTTCAGTATCCACTACAAAAGTGCTACTACCACTTAAGGGCTCCTGACATCCAATACATGTTTTCGCAGACTTTGGATTGCTGATACCACAAATACTACAAATCAAATACTCTTCATTTTTTTTAACAATTTGACCGCATTCTAAGCAAGTCTTAGAATCCATATGATTTTCATAACCACAGTGTTCACAGATAATAGTCATATTACTCTAAACTCGTGCCACATGAATTACAGAATTTAGCTTCTCCTACTTCTGCTTGACAATTTGGGCATAATCTTTTTTCTGAAATAACGTCTTCAATCACTTCTTCAGTTTCTTCTACTTTACCGCCACAAGAACCACAGAATTTCGTGTCTGCAGCCAAAGTTTCACCACAATGTTTACATGTGTTTGAAGTAGGTTCAACAGCTTGTTCTTTAGCCATATCAGCAATCTCTTTTTCAAGATTATCAATGGCTAAAAACATCTCATCAATTGCAGAAATCATTTCAGCGATTGACTCATCGAGTTCAAGACCTTCTTTATTCAAGAAGTAAATTCTCGCACCTAACTCCTCATATTTTTTATCAATATTAGACTTATACTTTGTGATCTCTAGTTTTAACTTAGCACCACTTGCCATTTCACTTGTCTTTTTTCCCACTTTGTTTAAACTTTTCCCTAAATCATCTAAAAAACCCATTATTTCCTCCTTAATCATTCATTATATTCTATTGTTATCATATCATTTAACAAAATTCACATCAACTCACTACTTTGTACCAATTTCACTAATACAAGTATTTTTGAACATTTCTCCAGGTTCTGCTTCAATAATAGTCAAGAGAATATAGTCTGCCATGATTGGCTTAACAAACTTCATGACATCTTCTTTTCCATACTCAAAATTTTCAAAATTGTAAGTAAAACTTTTACCGTCACCAACACTTAATGTCACTTTTTTTAATTTAGCATTTTCATTATATTTTTTTTCTGAAGATTGATCACCATTCATGATATGGAGTTCATTCACAACCACAGGAAAAGTTCTAGTGATTTCAATCCACTCTTTTTCTCCATAACCTTTAACCGTTTCACGCCAACAAGTATTATTTTTCTCATCAATAAGATTGTTTGCCGCTTCTGACTCATCTGAAGATACTGCCAAACTCCAAGATTCCAAAACACGACTTCTATCTTGATAGGCTAATCTCTTTTTAAAGGTACCTGTTTTATCAAACGAAACAGCATTTCGTGTGACATTTGTCGTTTCAAAATACGCAATAATATCATCTTCAATAGTAATTGCATTAACTTCTAAATAATTATCATCTTTAATCTCTAATAAAAGTTCGCCCGTTTCTAATGAAACGCCCGATACATAATTATCTTTATATCCTAAAACATAAAGTATATCATCCTCTACTGCAAACTTAGCATCTGTTTGAGTTGTTTCTAATTCCCAAATAAATGCACCTGTTAATAAATCATGAACTGAAATAATACCTTGTACATTAATGATCATCTTATCTTCATAGAGTAGCGGTACAATATCATAGTCTTCTCTACTGACAATTAAGTCTCTCCATTTATATGACCACACAGGATCATAATTGCTATCATACATCTCAACAACATAATTACCATAGGTATCATCGTCCATTTCAATATAATTTTTATATATATGAGGAATGCTATTATTGAATTTCTTTAGTTTTGTGTTATGAAAGCACTCTTCATCTATTTCAATTACTATAGGTTCCTCGACAGGTTCTGTGACCTTATCTTTACAACCAATTAATAGAAATGCACAAAGTACTAGTAATAATTTTTTCATTGAAATACCCCGCTATTTATAAGTAAATAAATAATAATTGCAATACCGACAAATCCTAAAATGGTTAATAAAATCTTTATTATACTCTTTGGATATTCACCAACTACATGACCTGTCTGGCCATTGATATATACAGGATAAGTCTTGTCTTTGTATTGATAAGTCGTTATCCAAATCGGCAGCAATATATGTTTGAAATAAGGTTCACCATAATCAGTTGTGTGATGTGTTAGTCTAAATTCATCGCCACCTACTTGATTTCTGATACCTTGATAGATTATTTGTTTCATTTCTGACTTAGCTTCGTCCCAGCCATCTGTTAATTTCACGGTATAACGTTCAGCCTGATGACCAATCAAATACTCTTCTTGATAAGTTTCTAATGCTTTTAAATCAAAAGACTTCATAGATTGAATAAGCTTTTGATCTAACTTATTTGTCGCATGAATTAAAATATCATCAAAAACTTCTTTATAAACGCCATCTACATGTTGCCATCTTGTTCTTCGTTCTCTAACTGTTTTGGTTTTACCATCAACGACTTTCGTACGTGACACATAATAGTGAGTTCCTTTTTGTCCTCTATAAAATGTAGAGGTATCAGAATCAAATGTAAAATATGGAATGTATAAACTACTCAGTTTATCCAGTTTATCAAGTTCTTTTAATGCTTTTGGTGCATAAAACTTACCACTAACCCAACGTTTGATATCTGCTCTTGCAGCTGCTCTTGTCACCATAAATGGAATCAGAGACTCCGGTGGAATCCCCTCTTCTAATGCTTCTGTTACAACCTGAGCCGAACCACAGAACACACAGGTTTTTGTAATTTCATTCATTCGTATAATGGTTTCTCCACTACACGACTCACATTTAATAACACGTTTATCATCATTCCAGTGATGATTAGAAAGTTCATCTAATGCATCAAATCGGTATTCTTTTATTTCTGAATCATCTTTTGTTATATCCACTTCTGTACCACAGTACTCACATGATAAACCACCTGTTTCTGGTGAATATTTCATAAAAGCGCCACAGTTCGGACAAGGAAATTGCCCGCTATTTATCATTATTGGTTCTTGATTTTCAGTCATATTATTCTACTTTCGTACCGCAACTTGAACAGAAAGCACCTGTTACAGGTTTTTGACAAGATGGGCATACTTTTTCTTGTTTTTCACCACATGAAACACAGAACTTGCTACCTTCTTGTAGTGGTGTTCCACATTTTATACACGGTTTTGTCTGTGACGTCGGTTGACCACACCCTGGGCAAAACTTACTATTTTCAGCCATCTGATGGCCACAACTCTTACATGGAATTGTTGTTTGTTTTGCTGTTGTTTGTGTTGGATTCATGGTTTGAGCCATGATATTACCAAGTGCAGCACCAGCTCCCATACCAACACCAGCCCCAGCCATTGATCCACCTGGATTAGAAGCAGCCTTTTCAACTGCATCTAGAGTTTTATATGTTGCATAACTATCTACACCTAACATAGACATTTTATTTCTTTCATCCATCGCCAACATAACTTCTTCAGGCAATGAAATATTCTCAATAACAAATTGAGTGATTTCAAATCCCATACCGCCAAAGTTATCTTGTAATTTACCCTTACCTCTTTCAGCCAACTCATCTAAGTTAGAAGTAAAATCCATGACCGGTATATTGGATTCAGCAAATAAATCAGATAAACTCCCTACGACAATACCTCTTAGATGATCTTGAATGGCATCTGTTCTAAAGTCACCTGATGTCCCAAATATCTCTTTTAAAAATACTGTTGCATCCGATATTTTAAAGGCATATGTTCCTAAAGCTCTCACTCTAACACGGCCAAATTCTTGATCTCTCATCATAACAGGGTTTTTTGTACCCCATTTCATATTGGTGAATTGTTTTGTTGAAACAAAGTAAACTTCAGCTTTAAATGGTGAATCAAATCCATATTTCCAAGACTTCAGTTTTGTTAAAACAGGCATATTCTCAGTCGACAACGTATGAAGGCCTGCTGTAAAGACATCAGTGATTTGTCCCTCATTTACAAAAACAGCAACCTGTGATGCTCTAACGGTTAACTTCGCTCCCATTTTAATCTCTTGGTTCTCTACTGGAAATCTATAGACCATTCTGTCTAAATTGCTTTCCGTCCATTCTATAACTTCAATAAATTGACTCTTAACAAATTTTTTAAATAATCCCATCACCATTCTCCTTATCTTTTCTATACTAATTATACAGTATAAACATTAAAAAAAAAGAAAAAAAGAGTTGATTTACTCTAAATCAACTCTTTAATCTCTATTTCCTAAATTATTTAAGTTCTCTAAATTTTCTACATTAATAGTAAACATCTCTCCAAGGTTACAATCGAATACTTCACATAACTTAATCATTAATTCAGGACTGGGATTATGTATATAGTTTTCAAGCTTAGATAAATAAGTTCTGTTGATACCAAGTTCATCTGCCAAAGCTTGTTGTCTCATATCATTTAGTTTCCTATAAACCCTAATCCGATTCCCTATTACTCTAGACATCTCCTTACCTCCATTCAACCTATTAAAAAATACTACCTCCAATTAACTTCTCATCAGTATTGTTTGAAACAGCTGTCTCAATTGCTATTTCAATGCCTCTTGTTATTATGTCTAAGGACATGGATGCCATATTCCCATTCACCACCTGTTGTGGTAAAAATGGTACATGAATAAAACCCCCTCTAATATCCTTATGCTTTGTATTGATAAGATGCATAATACCGTATAACACATGATTACACACATAAGTTCCTGCAGAATTAGATACGATTGCAGGTATATTCTGTGCTTTAATAGCTTCTACCATTTTTTTTATGGGTAAATTCGAAAAGTAAGCATTAGCGCCATCCTTTTCTATCACTTCATCAATTGGTTGATTGCCTTCATTGTCAGCGATTCTTCCATCATCTACGTTAATACCAACTCTTTCAACTGCAATTGCCATTCTTCCGCCAGCCTGACCTATTGCCAAGACAATATCCGGTTGATGTTCTATTATGGCTGCTTCGATCACTTGAATTGATTTTCTAAAAACCGTTGGAATCTCTAACTTTATAACTTCATGTGTTTGAATCATATCTGGTACTAAAGCCACAGCTTCATAAGCTGGATTTATCGATTCTCCCCCAAACGGATCAAATCCTGTTAACAATACTTTCATATATCCCCCTAATGGTATGCTATAAAAGTATTACTCCATATGTAATATATTATAGCAAATTTTCTCATTTTTCAGCTTTTTTGCTTATATAGCCATATATATGTCTATTTAGCCGTAATTTTGTAAAAAAAATCCATTTATTATTATTTATCAAATTGTTCAACAATCATTCTGATATGTTTTTCGTCAATTCTATTTCTAAATGATTGATTTACTCTTGCATCAGACCCAATATGATAATTGGCTTTAGGATATCTTAAACGAAGTGTCGAAATATTGTTTAAAGTAACCCCACTACCTATCAAAAGTTTATTTGACATCATAGTATACATTTTGTCTAATTCTGCAAAATTATCACAGGCTTTACCAGGACCACCCGATGTTAAGATCTGCTTAATCCCTACTAAACCCGTTAATTTCTGGAACATTAAAGAAGGATTTTCAGTTTCATCAATAGCCCTATGGAATGTAATCTCACAATTAACAGCTTCTATAAACTCATTCAATAGTTTAAAATCAACTTCGCGATTGTTTAAACAACCGATGACGATGCCATTGACACCCAATGATTCAACTATTTTAATATCTTGTTTCATCACACCAATATCGTCTGATTTGTATTCAAAGGAATAACTATGTGGTCTTATCATCACATTGACTGGGATTTTCACCGATTTAACCACTTGTTCAATCATACCATAACTAGGTGTTAAACCACCTTCCGAGATACCACTTACCAGCTCTATACGATGTGCGCCTGCTGCTTCTATTACTTTTGCATCATCGACCGATTGTGCAATTACTTCTAACATAGACACTCCTTTACTTCTCCTTTATCATTTACAGTCAATAACTTTAATCCAACGGTCTCCGTCATCACTGCAAAATGAAACACATCAATATTTGTCGCTGCACCATAATCACCATCTGAATTCATAGCAATCACCGAAATATCGCCTGCTTTTTTTCTTCTATCTATCAATAACTCAGTTAATTCTTGTACTGCTTCTATACAAGCTGCTTGAGGTGACATGCGTTTCATTTTTTGCACAATACTGAAACTGATACAGCCCTTCATAATATCCTCACCTAAACCAGTTGCTGCTGCACCGCCAATCCGTTCATCCACATAATACCCAGAACCAGAAATTGGTGAGTCGCCCACTCTACCTGCTCGTTTATAAAACAAACCACTCGTTGAAGTACAAGTCGCCATATTATGTTGTTTATCTAATCCTACAACACAAACCGTATCGTGACCTATATAAGGACTTAACCCTTTTTTTACTTCATCTTTATGCAGTTTCCATTTTTCTTTAGCCGTTTCAGTTACCATCTCCTGTTGATCAAAGCCTTGTGATAAGGCATATTTTTCTGCACCCATTCCTACTAGAAAATTATTAAAGGGTCCATCCATTAAACTTCTAGCAATTGAAACAGGATGTAAAAAACCTTTAATACCAGCAACAGCACCGATAGACATTGTTTTACCATCCATAAAAGCCGCATCCAATTCAAGTTCACCGTCTTCATTTGGTAAACCACCTAATCCTACAGATGTGAATAATTCATTTGCTTCAACTGTTTTTACTGTACTTTCTATCGCATCAAACACATGTGATGAGTCTTGAAGTTGTTGACCGCCTTCTTTAAGACCTTCTAAAACCATTTCCCAAGTACCTATTATTCCCCACATAAGCTCCTCCATTTACATTATCAATCATAGTTTATAACAAAACCTACTATTTTCATAGTAGGTTTGCCTTATCTTCTATTGGTTCTATCATATTAGAGTTTCTTTTATAAATAGACTGTATATCACTGGAATAACGACCAGTGTAAAGACCGTCGATACCATCAATCCCGACATCAAAGAAATAGCCATCGGTACAAACAATTCGCTTCCTGAATAAATAAGAGGTGTCAAACCAATCACAGTTGTAATTGTGCTTAACATAATCGGTCTGAATCGTTTATCAACTGCGTCATAACAAGCAACCTCTATAGGCTTACCCTCGGCTCTTTCTGAATTAATAAAATCTACCAACACAATTGCATTGTTTACAACAATTCCAAGCAAACTCACAATACCCAAAATGGCAGTAAATGATAAAGTTTGACCCGAAAGTGTTAATCCAATAATCGAACCAAATGCGGATAATGGTATGGTCAGTAAAATAACCACGGGTTGTTTAAACGAGTTAAATTGTATCAGTAAAATTAAATATACGAGTACCACAGCTAGAACAGCTGATTCTCCAACATCACCAAAGTTTTCTAGTATCTTCTGTTTCTCACCATCATAAGTGATGACAATGCCATCTAACGTCTCTTGATCTAATATCGACGCCAATTGACCTTGAACTTCCACTGGATTGTAACCATATTTCACATCCGAATAAACTCTAACCGTTAAAGCTCTATCGTACTTTCTAATAACAGGAATTGATGATGAGGTTTCAACATCAGCAATGTTTTTTAATAAAACCTTTGTAGGTGCAAATGATGACTTGATACCAAGATTATCCAAAGCATCTTTTTCATTAATGTTACTGATAATTTTGATATCGTATTCATTGCTGTTTTTATTGTATACACCTGCTTGCCTACCATAGAGTGCGATACTTATTTCATTTTGAATATCGTATTTAGACAAACCATAATAGCCCGCTTCAATATCCTTTACATCAACAAAGAACTCATAATTATAATCATCATAATCACTTTCTACATTCACTGTACCGGGTATGTTTTCAAGAAATTCTACAACTGTTTTAGAATAATCACCGAGTTGTTTAAGGTTCTCACCAGAAAGCCTAACCACAACAGGTGCACCAACAGGCTCACCTTGCTCCAGTTGTTTGACCTGAATACTACCACCAAATACTTGACGGTCCATTTCTTCTTGAAGGTGATCTATATACTGTGTTAGATTAATATAGTCGCCACGCGCACTCATTTTTTGTAAATCTAAAATAACCATCATTTGTGCACGATCTTGAGAAGGTGTTGGTACTGGCATCGTTTGATAAAACTTTGGTAACCCATCACCAATAGCTACAGTATAATTCTTAACCAACTCTTCATTTCCAATCACTTCAATTACTTGATCAACCAATGCTTCAGTCGCTTCAAAATTGCTGGATTGTTCACTTTTCATTTCAATGTACAACATATCGGTATCTGCAAATGGGAAGAACTGTAGTCCCAGTTCAAGTGCTAAATATACCGTTAATGCAAATATTGATATCATACCAATAACCACAACAGGTTTTATTTTCATGCCGATTATCAGCAATTTATCAAATAACGTTCTAAAGAATCCTTTTTTGGCTTTCTTCTCCCTTTTTTTAAAGAAGATAAAGGCCATAGTTGGTGTGATAAAAATAGCAATCAAATAAGAGACCACTAAAGATATCATCACAATCGCTGGTAAACTTGAAATATATTCTCCAGCTATAGAATTGAGTAATAAGAGTGGTAAAAATGCTGCTACAGTAGTAAGTGTAGATGTTAGAACCGGGATAGCCACTTCTTTTACACCATTAATACAGGCCAGTAATCTGTCTTCATCATTATCCAGCCTTACTTGAATGGCATCACTGACCACAATGGCATTATCCACAAGCATCCCAAGTGAAACAATTAAAGCTGCAATGGATATTTGATGAATCTGTATGCCTAGAAGTTTCATACAGGCAAAAGTAATTAATATCGAAGCTGGAATAGCCGTTGATACGATGATGGCATTTCTTATGCCCATACCAATAAAAACAACTATAATAACAAACAGAACGCCTTGAAGCAAATTCTTAGCAAAGTCTTTTACTGAGCGATCAACCGTTTTAGGCTGATCCAGTATAGTTGTAAATTTAATATCTTTAGGCAAAGTCTTTCTTAGTGTTTCTATGGTTTGATCTACTTCTTTACCAACGGTTACGATGTTTTTATTACTCTTAAAGTAACCCGTCAATAATATGGCATTGTCGCCATCATGTATAATCTTATAATTTGAATCCGCAAGTTCTAATGATATATCTGCTACATCTTTTAATC
>JABXKX010000011.1 GCA_013619035.1 Peptostreptococcaceae bacterium | reverse complement strand
AATTATTCAAGTTAATATCAATATGATTAAAGAACTTGATCAACTCATCAATCAATTTAATATCTAAGAAAAAAGCAGATATAATTATTTATATCTGCTTTCTAGTTCACTTAACACATCAGAAAGAGTGACTTCATCATGTACCATCAGTACCATGGCATGGTATACAAAATCAGCTATTTCATAAATCAGTTCTGACTTGTTATTTGCCATGGAAGCGATTATGATCTCACTGCTTTCCTCCCCTACTTTTTTAAGAATCTTTTCACGACCTTTATCCAACAAATAATTGGTATACGAGCCTTCAATAGGGTCATTTTTTCTATCTTCAATTAGAGTATACAGTTTACTCAGCATATTGCTATCTACTTGTTCTCCAATAAGTGAATTGTGAAAACATGATGTTTGTCCAGTATGACAGGCAGGTCCCTTTTGTTTAACAATAGCTAAAAGTGCATCACTATCACAATCATACTTAAGTGACATCAATTCCTGTGTATTGCCAGAGATTTCCCCTTTTTTCCAAAGTTCGTTTCTACTGCGACTAAAGTAGTATAATGCATTTTCTTCTAGAGTTTTATCCAGTGCTACTTTATTCATATAAGACAATATTAATACTTCTTTTGTAAAATAATCTTGTGTAATCACAGGTACCAATCCATTTGAATCAAATTTTATAGTCATATTCACCTTCTCATTCTTATATTTTTAGATATTAAATAATCCTTTAGATCATTTATTCTTATGATTTTATTATGAAATACTGAAGCTGCTAATATACCATCTACATTTGCCTCTACTACAGCATCATAAAAATGTTCTTCTAAACCAGCACCACCGGATGCAATAACCGGTACTGTTACAACATCTGTAATTTTTCTTAAACAAACGATGTCATAGCCATTTTTCATTCCATCTTCATCAATACTGTTGATAACCAGTTCGCCTGCCCCAAGTTCAACTGCTTTTTTTGCCCATTCAATGGCATCTAAACCAGTATTACTTCTTCCACCATGAGTGACAACTTTATAACTTCCTTCTATATTTTTAACATCGATTGAAACAACAACACATTGATTGCCATATTTTTTTGAAGCTTCTTTAATCAGATTGGGATTCTCTATTGCGCTGGAATTGATGGAGACTTTATCAGCACCACTTTTTAAGATACGGTCGAAGTCTTCTACTGTTTTGACGCCACCTCCTACACAAAAGGGAATATTGATACAGTCTGCCACAGCAGCAACAAAATCAAGTGTGGCACCTCTTTTTTCATGTGATGCAGTAATATCATAAAAAACCAATTCATCAGCACCTTCACTCATATAAAACTCTGCCAGTTCAACGGGTGATGCTATATCTTTAATATTTTGAAACTGAACACCTTTTACCACTCTGCCATCTCTTACATCCAAACACGGGATGATTCTTTTTGTCAACATGATAAAGCCTCCTCAAGAGTAAATCTATTTTCATACAACGCTTTACCAACCACAACGCCATGTACACCAATTTCTTTTAATTGAATCAAGTCCTCTAATACACTGATGCCACCAGATGCAATGACTTCAATAGAGGTTTCTTTTAATACTTTTTTATACATCTCAAAGTTTGGACCAGTAAGCGTTCCATCTTTTGAAATGTCTGTATAAACAATGCGTTTAACGCCCTGTGATTCAAGTTTTTTAATCCATTTAATAGCATCTACTGAAGAGACTTCTTCCCACCCTTCAACAGCTACAAAGCCATTTTTAGCATCTACACCAACCGTAATATTATCAGGATATAAGTTAACTATTTCTTGTAACAAGTCGGGATCTTTAATGGCCATGGTGCCGATTATGATTTGACTCACCCCAATCTCTAAATATTGAACGACTTGACTTAAAGTACGTATACCGCCACCCACTTGAACAAAAGTTGGACTCTCTGTTAAAATATCATAGATAGCTATCCTATTGTCTCCTGTTTGCCTAGCGCCGTTTAAATCAACTATATGCAAGTTATTTGACCCGCTATTCATCCACTTTTCAGATAAATCTTTTGGTTTACCATAAACAGTAACCTCATTATAATCACCTTTTAAAAGTCTAACGGCCTGACCGTCTAGTATATCAATCGCTGGATATATTATCATCTAATAACTCCTTTATCATGTCCATCATCGGTTTACCTGCATCACCACTTTTTTCTGGATGAAATTGAAACCCTAAAATATTATCTTTTTTAACAACGCCTGGTACTTTCACATCATACTCTGCATAAGCAATCACTTCCTCACCACTAGACTCAGCATAAAATGAATGAACAAAATAAACGTAGGTTTGATCCAAAGTTTCTTTTGAAGAATTTAGACTATTCCATCCCATATGAGGTACTTTTACATTTGTTGTTTTAAATGGTTTTATGTCACCAGTTATTAGACCTAATCCATTTTTATAACCACCTTCGTAAGATGCATCATACAATAGCTGCATGCCTAAACAAATACCTACAAGTGGTTTGCCTTTCTGGACTTCTTTTATAATGATGTCATCTAGTCCATAAGCTTTCAACATCTTCATTGCATCACCATATGCTCCTACACCTGGTAGTATAAGTAGATCTGATGAGGCGATCACTTCAGGATCTCGACTGAGTACAACTTCTAAAGATTCTCTTTTGAACCAATTCATCAAAGATCTGATATTTCCTAATCCATAATCAATAATAGTTATCATAATACCCCCTTAGATGACATCACTTGATTACTTGTTATTTGAACGGCTTCTTTTAAAGCTCTTCCAAATCCTTTAAATAATGCTTCTGCTTTATGATGGTCATTCTCACCATAAAGTACTGATAAATGTAATGTCATCATTGCAGTGTTGCTAACACTCTTAAAAAACTCTTTGATATTTTGTACGTCGAGTGTACCTAAATCAGCTCTCTGATAAGTACAGTCATAAACCAAATAAGGTCTTCCAGATAAGTCCAAAGTTATCCTAGCCAAGGTCTCATCCATCGGTAAATACATACAGCCATATCTATTGATGCCTTTTTTATCTCCTAAGGAGTTTAAAATAGCTTCACCAAGTACCAATCCTATATCTTCTGCGGTATGATGACTGTCTACTTCTATATCACCTTGTACGTCTAAAGTTAAATCAAAACCGCTATGAAAAGAAAACAATTCTAACATGTGATCTAAAAAACCAATGCCCGTTTTGATATTATATTTTCCCGAGCCATCTATATTAAGAACGCAATTGATCTTAGTTTCTTTTGTTGTTCTATTAATCTCTATTTGTCTCATACGACCTTCCTTATCCGAACCGATTTTAAGCCCGCTAAAAATAGTTGATTATCTGTATTTGTACCTATGGTGACTCTATATTTTGTATCATCAAAGTTTCTGATCAAAACACCAAAGTTTAATAAGTCAGTATACAAAGACTTTGCTGCTTCAAAGTATAAAAAATTAGCTGAAGATTTATAGACCTTAATACCCATGTCACACATCTGATTGTAAACATACTCCCGTTGGCTGATGATATCATCGATGTTTTTAAAGGTTTCGGTTGAGTTTTCTAAAGCTTTTATTGCCGCTCGTTGAGATAAAGCATTTAAATTGTAAGGTGCTTTAACTTTAGATATTTCATTGATAATCTGTTGTGATGCAATCAAATAACCCACTCTAGCACCAGCTAGACCCCAAGCTTTGGAGAATGTTCTTAAGATAATCAAGTTATCATATGCTTCAAGTCTGTTGATCATAGACCCTTCACAGAATTCTATATAAGCTTCATCTACAACCACCAAACTTTTGGTTGATTTACAAAGTCTCTCAATATCCATTTTATTGATTAAATAACCCGTAGGATTATTGGGATTACATATTAAAATCAATTTAGGTTCTTCTAAAATGGCTTGATTTATCAAATCATCCATATCCATAACATAGTTATCATTTGAGACTGAAATATAGTTTGCACTGTATATTTTGGCAAATATCTTATACATGGAAAAAGTGATATCAAATCCTAAAATCTTATCTCCAGCTTCTATATAAGTTCTCATCAAGAACTCAATCATTTCACTTGAACCATTCCCAACTATGATTTCGTCTTTATCTACAGACAAGTAGGAAGCTATTGCTTTTTTTAGTGTATTGGCATCATTGTCTGGATATCTGTTGAGATCCCCTGCATCAATCATGTAATTCAAATTATTTGAGTTTTCATTCGCATCTAATCTCACCACATTTTCTATTTGAGTCACCTTATAGGGGATTAACTCCTTTATTGTTTGTCTAATCATCGTCTCCTCCAAATCTTACCTTTATGGAATTGGCATGTCCTGTCAATCCCTCATCAGTTGCTATCGTAATAATCTTATCTTTTACATCCCTTAATCCCTCTTTTGTATAATGGATATAAGATGTTTTTTTGATAAAGTCATCAATACCTAGAGGGGATGCAAACTTTGCAGTCCCGCTGGTTGGTAATGTATGATTGGGTCCAGCATAATAGTCCCCTAATGCTTCTGGTGAGTAATTGCCAATAAATATTGCGCCTGCATTTTCTATGTCATTCACCAAATATTCTGCATTCTCTGTTTGTATTTCTAAATGTTCTGGTGCTATTTCATTTGCCAGTGCAATCATTTGACTTTCATCACCCGCAATTAATATGGCACCTTGATCTCGAAGGGATGGTTTAACGATGCTTAATCGATCACTGGTTTTTAATTGTTCATTTAATTCTTCTTCTATTTTTATAGCCATGATTTCACAAGTAGTTATCACCATCGATGCCGCTTTTTCATCATGTTCTGCTTGTCCTATCATGTCCGCTGCTATGAATTTCGGATTAGAATATTGATCTGCCAGTATGAGTATTTCACTTGGACCTGCGATCATATCGATGCCAACTTTATCTGAAAGCAATCCCTTTGCGGTTGCAACATAAGCATTGCCGGGGCCTACAATCTTATTGACTGAAGGGATGCTTTTAGTGCTGTAGGTGAGTGCAGCAATGGCTTGAGCACCTCCTACTTTAAAAATTCTATCCACACCCGCTAAATCAGCTGCAACCAGTACCGAAGCTTTAACCGAGCCATCTTTCATCGGTGGTGTCACCATAATAACCTCCTTCACCCCTGCAAGTCTTGCAGGAATGGCGTTCATGAGTACCGTTGAAGGATAAGCAGCTTTACCACCAGGGACATATATCCCAACTCGATTTAAAGGTTTGATAATTTCACCTAATCGTCCACCAGGTACATCGATGTACTTAGATGATCTTTGTTGAATGTTATGAAAGGACTTGATGTTATCATATGCAGCTTTTAGTGAGTTTAAAAGTTCTGGATCAATGGTTTCTTTCGCAAATTTAATTTCTTCTGGAGTGACTTCTAATGACTCTAAACTGACTTTATCAAACTTTTTTGTGTAGTCAAACAAACTCTGATCACCGTCTCTTTTAACTGTATCAATGATGCTTTGAACAACTTCTTTCAGCTCTAAATTATCATCTTGTCTGTCTTTTAGATTTTTAATATATGTGTTAATACCTTCACCTTTTATAATTTTCATTTAAGCCTCCTTCAGATTTTTAACCCACTCTACTAAAGTTGGTTTATTGAAACGATAACTCACACTGTTACAAATTAGTCTGGCTGATACCAAGTGCATATCTTCAACAACCACTAAATTATTGGCCTTTAATGTACTTCCAGTCTCTACAATATCCACAATACAATCTGCTAATCCAACAATAGGAGCCAATTCAACGGAGCCATTTAATGAGATGATTTCTATTTCTTTGCCCATATTCGAAAAATACTTTTTAGCTACATTTGGATACTTCGTTGCTACTTTTATAAAGTTTTGTTCTAAAACCTTCTCATTGTCTTTTAAAGTGGCAATAGAAAATTTACATTTTCCAAATCCTAAGTCCGCGAGTTCATATACCATTTCGTCTCTTTCCATAATCACATCACTGCCAACAACACCTAAATCACAGACACCATTTTCTACATAAGTCACCACATCACTTGGCTTTAGTAAGATATACTCCACTTCATTTTCTTTATCATGAAATACAAGTTTTCTAGAATTTAAATCAATGACTTGTTTTAAATTCATTTTTTCAAAACTTTTCATAGCAGATTCACATAAACGTCCTTTTGCTAAACCGACTCTAATCATTAGTCACACTCCTCATTAATCCTTCAAATTCCACTGAAAATCCTACCGCCGGGATACTTTTATTAAATAAGCTGGAGAGTTGATCATATCTGCCACCTCTTATGATGGGTACGTTCAACCCTTTGTTGTATCCTTTAAAAATAATGCCATCATAATAATCAAATTGTGACAATAAACTGAGATCAAATTCAACAGGTTGATTCAAATTATCAATTAAAAATCCAATTTCACTTAGTGCTATTTTCATGTCGCCATTCATAAATCCTTGAGCATATGCTTTTAAATCAAAGTTCTCCACTTCTAACAACATCAATAACTTTTCTTTGATCTCAGTTCTGACCTCAAGCGTTGTGAGAAGGCTGTCTAAAAGTAAAGGTTGTTTTTTATAAATGGCTTCTTTGATCTCTAATTTAGAGGTTTCTTTACACTCTATTTCCTTTAAGAGACCTTCTAGATATTTTGTATGACCTATTACTAAAACCGAATTATGGGTCATTTTCAAAACCTGGCAGGATAATCTGATAATCTCCATATCTGCTTCAATGGATAAATTACCAAGATACTCAGCACCAATTTGTCTTTTTTCTTTAATGCCTTCTATCAGATCATTTTCAAATACGGTTGAATCGTAGCAAAGTTTTAACTGTTTAGGTGCTTCATACAAGTTTGATAATTCCTGTATGATGTTAAAGGTAATATCAGGTCTTAAGATTTCGATTTCACCTAAGTTATTGATGACCTTAACCGTTTTTTCTTTAGGGGTTCGACCACTACATTTCGAAAAAGTATCATAAGGTTCAAAGTATGATGTCTCCATCATCAAGTAACCACTATTTTTTATAATTGCCTGTACAGCTTCTCTAGTCTGACTTCTTTTACGTAAGTTTTTTAAATAATATTCCATATTTTCCTCCATAAGTATTTTTGAGTAAATAAAAAGACGCCACGTATGATCTACGTGACGTCTTTCGTATCGTCATCATAGATGCAAGCTTTAGCTTATCAAAAGCAGAGCTTGCATCTATGAACCTAATTGTCCATTATACAAACCCTGAATCTATGATGATGATGTAATTGATTTAATAAAATTCTGTTCGATTTCATAAGTATCTCCCCATAAGTTCAATTTTAATGAAGTATAGCATGCATAAAAATACATGTCAACGTTATAATTATACTTTTATTATTTTTGTACAAAGTACGCTGTTAACTCAGGTCCAGTATTAAAAGTAATACCAGTACTTTCACATGATTTTTCATGATACCCGTTTTTTCCAGATTCTTTTAAGTGTTCTGAGTCATAGATTAAATACGGTACCGGATTAGATGTATGCGTTCTAGTCCTTACTGGCGTTGGATGATCTGGTAATATCATCATTCTATATGGCTCATTTTTTTGATCCAGTGCTTGTTTTAAATACTTCACAACCACTTCATCAATGATTTCAATGGCTTCTATTTTCTCATCTAAGTTACCTTGATGACTACATTCATCTGTCGCTTCTAAATGTAAGTAAACATAATCATTACCATCTTCTAAAGCTTTTAGACAAGCATCTGCTTTACCTTTGAAATTAGTATGAATTGTACCGGTTGCACCTTCAACGTGAATGGCTTCCATACCAGCACATCTACCGATACCTTTAATTAAATCCACCGCTGAAATGGTAACCCCTTTAAGACCGTACAAGTCTTCAAATAAGTCTAATTTTGGCTTTTTACCTTCACCCCAGATCCAAATCATATTGGCTGGATTTAAACCACGTTTTCTTCTATCTTCATTGATTGGATGATGATTTAATATTTCAAAACTCTTTTTCTCAAATGCCCATATCCAATCAGCACCAACAGGGATATACTTTTCTAACGTCTGTTCTAAGAAGTCATGAGGTGGTTGAAGTTTTAAGTCTAGCGTACCATTTTCCCATACCACTATATTTCTATAACTTGTACCATCAAAGAATTTTTTTGTCTCATCATTTAACGCTTCTCTTAAAGCGTCCATCAATTGACTTGCTTCTTCACTTGTAATATCTGACGCACTATGATCTATCATCACTTTGTTTTCATAAGGCATATCTTCTGATACCGTCACCAAATTACATCTAAAAATAATATCATCTGGTTTCATTGGAATACCAATGTTTGCTGCCTCTAATGGTGATCTCCCTGTATGGTATTTATCTGGTGCGTAACCCATAATCGATAGATTGGCAACATCACTACCCGGTGCCATACCTTCGGGGATTGTGTGAACCATACCGAGTTCCGAGACTTTAGCCAATTCATCAATGGCATTTATATTGGCAAATTCTAAGGGTGTTTTATTATCTAGTGATGCTATTGACTCATCTGCCATACCATCGATTAATACAACTATATACTTCATAGGTCACCTCAAAATTGTTTCAACTGTATTTTTGATAGAAACTTTGCTGATGACATGAGGATGTCTTACCTCATCTTCAGATAAAGTTTCTATTGATTTAGGAATTTCTAAACCTGTCTTCTCTGATAATATTTTTATCAGCTCAAAGTCATCATCTAATAATAAATCATCTGAAATACTCTTTAATACATCTCTTGTAAATTTAAAAGGGCTTGCTGTAGACGCTATGAGTGCCAGCGTTTCATCCCCTGATTCTTTTTTATAATAATCATAGACAACTTCTGCAACTGCAGTATGTGTATCCAGTAAATAACCTTCATTTTCATAAACTGATTTTATTTTAGAAAGTGTTTCACGTTCTGTTGCAAAGTGACCATAGAAATCAGACATGGCTTTTTTTCCAGTCTCAGATATCTCATATTTTTTATCTGTTTTAAGTTTCATCATTAAGTCATTTACATCTTCTCCGATGAGTGCTAAATATCTTTCTAAATTTGAAGAAATCAAAATATCCATTGATGGTGAATTGGTCACTTTAAACGGTCTATCCAAATCATAAACGCCAGTTTTAATAAAATCACTTAATACGGCGTTTTCATTAGAAGCACAGATGAATTTCTTTATTGGAAGACCCATTTCTTTGGCATATCTAGCGGCTAGAATATTCCCAAAGTTACCCGTTGGTACAACCACATTCATTTCATCACCCAACTTTATAAGACCTTTTCTCACATGTTCTAAATAGCCATGGATATAATAAACGATTTGAGGCACCAAACGACCGATATTGATCGAGTTAGCAGATGAAAATACAAAACCATCTGATTTTAACTGTTTCTTTAATTCTTCATCTAAGAATATTGATTTGACTGCAGACTGTGCATCATCAAAGTTACCTTTGATACCAAAGACAAATGTGTTTTTACCCTTCTGAGATACCATTTGATGTTTTTGTATATCACTAATACCTTCTGACGGATAGAATACAACAATCTTTGTGCCTTCTACATCAGCAAATCCTTCAAGCGCTGCTTTACCAGTATCTCCAGAAGTCGCTGCTAAAATAACAATCTCTTCTTTGATACCAAGTCTTTTAGATGCTTTTTTCATCAAGTATGGCAGAATAGACAGTGCCATATCTTTAAAAGCCAATGTTTTACCATGATAGAGTTCTAGAATACTTCTACCTTCTAAGTATTTAATCGGTACAATCTCTTCTACAAATTTTTCGTCATACGCTTTATAAACACTACATTTAATCTCTTGTTCAGAAAAGTCTGTCAAATACAATGACAACACATAAGATGCCAGTTCTTGATATGACTTGGATAGTAACTCTGATAGTTCCAAGCTTGGAACGGATACTGGCACATACAAACCACCATCTGGTGCTATGCCTGCTACTATGGCTTGTGAACTTAAAACTGTTTTATTTCCTCTTGTACTCTTATATAACATCAAACCCTCCTGTCCGTGTGATAAAGACACTTGTGTGCTTTTTTCATTAAAATTTACTTATTGTAACACAGTACTATTTAAGACGCAACAGCAAATTTAAAATATTAAAACATATTATCTAGGATAAACTTCACTTTCATATTTCTCACAAGTTACAAACAAAAATGGTTTCCCTACATTGGGAAACCACGGTGTAATTATATATTCGTATTACGATTCTGGTAATAAAAAAACTATTAACTTTTCTTATATCCCCACGCGCACATCAAATCAAGTATTGGTATAAGAGTCTCCCCTTCTTTAGTAATTGAATATTCAACTTTCGGAGGGATTGTTTTATAGTCTTTTCTCTTTACCAACTTATCTGCCACCAGCTCTTTTAGCTGTTGACTCAGCATTTTATTGGTTACTTTAGGTATGAATTTTCTTATCTCTCCATATCTCTTGGTTCCGTTCTTAGCTAAAAACCATAATATCAAAGGTTTCCATTTACCACCCATTTTCAACAATGTATATTCTATACCACATTCATCACTTGATAAAACATTTAAATCAATTTTACTGTCCATACAGCACCTCCATTTACTAGCATACATCTATTTTATAGTATCCAATTAGATACTAGTTACTAAAAAGTGCATACTTCCATTCTAATACCATTGTACACTATAATGACATCATAATAAATACGAAAGGAGGAAACATGAAAAAAGTAGGTATTACAACTACAAATTATCAATCAACATTGGGATTTTACAGCAATGGTGTCAATAAACAGTATCAAGAAAAAATTATTGATGCAGGTGGTTTACCCATTTTATTACCATCATATGAATTTTTAAATGAACAGCAACTCGATTTATTTGCAGAATCTTATGCCAACACATTGGACATGCTTTTATTGGTTGGTGGTCCAGATGTTACACCAATCTTGTATCATAGATCAATAAATAAAGATTGTGGTGACTTTGATTTAGACAGAGATAAATGGGAATTATTACTCATCAAGAAATTTCATGCGAAAAAGAAACCTATCATGGGCATTTGTAGAGGATTTCAGCTTATTAATGTTTCAATGGGTGGTACCTTGGTTCAGCACATGGACAATCATGACTACGATAAACATTTTCATAATCTAAATAAAACACATCAAAAGGTACACAATGTAAATATATTAGGAGATACACTCTCAAAAGCTTTAGGACATCTTATACAAACCAATTCATTTCATCATCAATGTATTGATGAACTCGGATCAAAACTTAAAGAAAATAGTGAAATTGGTATTTCAGATGATAACGTCATTGAAATCATATTCAGTAATGAAGATAAAATTTTAGGTGTACAATGGCATCCTGAGATGCTCCACAAATCAAAAGAAACAGATGCATTATTTAACTTATTCATGTCATTAAGCGAACCTATTAGAGAGGTGTCAAATGATAAATCGTTTAAAATCTCATAATAAAATATTTGTTTTGATGTATCTAACCA
>JABXKX010000237.1 GCA_013619035.1 Peptostreptococcaceae bacterium | reverse complement strand
AATATTAATACTGTAAAAGATATGGGCATTAGGGATTTGGCAGATGAAATGTTTGTTTCTTCAACATCGATATTTAGATTTGTAAAAAAACTAGGATTTAAAGGATATTCTGAGTTTATCAGTTGTTTAAATTATACGAGTTATAAAAATGAAAATAATAAAATACCAAAAGTCTTGGAAGATGATGATTATAAAGATGCTTACATGGATAACATATTGGAGAGCATTAGAGTTTTATCAAAATCTAAGATCAAGAAGTTCACTAAACTATTAGAAGAGAAACCTAAGATTTTTTTCATCACATCGGGATTGTGTAAAGAAGTTGCAAGATATGCATTAAAATTATTTTCTGTTTATGGTTTTGTTACAATAGCAATTGAAGATGAGTTAGAAGTTCTATCTGCTATGAAACAAGTAAACAACAATGATATATTGTTTGTGATCGCTAATAGTGAATACAGTGATATTGTTGGCAGTATTGAAAAACTGAAATCGCAAGCAGATTTGAAAGTAGTTTCAATTACCGCTGCAACCAATAATGTAATACAAAGTATCACTGATATAGATTTTTATGTGTTTTCGGATGAGGTTTACTATAACACGATAGACGTCACTTCTAGAGTTTCTATGATAGCAATTATTGAATTGTTAGGTATTGGTTATATAAAACAACAATCATTAAAGGACTCAGATAAATAAGGTGAGTATATGAAAAAATTTAGATATCCTGGTGAGTTTGAATGCCAAGATAGTGTGATGATAACATGGCCAAAGAGTGTGTTCTCAGCCAATGGATATAATGTACATCAAGTATTCAATGAAATAGTCATGCATTTAACAGATCATGTGAAAGTAATTATTAATTGTAGTACTTTAGAAGGTTTAAATAAATGTAAACAATCTTTAACTGAAGCTGATATTAATTACAGTGATATAGAATTCACATCCTATCCAGATGACTTAAATTGGGCAAGAGATTATGGCGCTGATATTATGATTAATGACAACCAACTAGTGGCCATAGATTTTCAATTCAATACCTATGGCTTAGAAGAGATTGATAGTCCTTGTAATCAAAAAAATCAACAGTTTGCAATGGAACATGCAAAGGGATTAAAGTGTACTAACATTTTAAATTCAAAATTAGTTACAGAAGGCGGCAATAAGGAGTTTAATGGCTGTGGGATCATGATGTCAATTGTTGACACTGAAAAAACAAAACGTAATCCCAACTACTCTTTATCAACGATTGAAGCCGTTTATAAGTATTTATTCAATTTAAAAAAGATTATATGGCTAAAAAAAGGGTCTTATGAAGATGAGGATTTTTTTGATGGTATTTTGTATTATGAAGATCAGATTCCTGTTTACAGATCACTATCAGCCAATGGTCATATAGATGAAATTTGTAGATTTGTGTCTGAAAATAAAATTTTGTTAGCTGAAATTGATTTCAGCCCAACTAATGAGGCTGAAAGGATAACGAAACACAGGCTCGAAGAAGCCTATAATTTATTACTAAAAGAATGGAATCATAACGAGGAATCATTCGAGATTGTTCGAATGCCAGTTCCAATACCTTTTTCTATAGAAATTGATGAAGCGGATGATATATATCAAATCTGGGAGTTTTATAAAAAAAAGTTGGGTTTGAAAGTGATGAGAGACCATACACCATTTCCAAAAACAAAATTTAGGGTGCAACCAGCAATGAGTTATTGTAACTTTCTTATTTGCAACGGTGTTGTATTGGGACAAAAGTACTATAAGGAAGGCATGCCTTTAGCTATAAAGGACCAAGACGAGAAAGCAAAGAAAGTTCTCGAAGAGACATTTCCTAATCGTAAAATAATCACTATTAATTCAACTGCATTGAATATTCTTGGTGGAGGGATTCATTGTGTGACAAAGAATGTTGCCAAAAGAGTCTAAACATCAAAAGGTCAAATTGTATAATAACAATGGGGGGTGCTTATAGCATCTCTATTTTTATTATCATATTGTTAAGATTGGATATCCTATTATGCCTTACAAAGTCTTTAGCCTATAGTATAATGGAAGAAAGACAAAGATAGCGAGGTAACGATGTACGTTAAAATGATAAAAGTACGTGAAGAAATTCACCAAATGTTTGTAGAGTTTTTGTTAAGTAAAAAAGAAAACAACTTAATCAGCAAAATAGAAGAAACCTTAATCAGTGACAATTTTGAATCAGAGATGATGTATCTCATTGAAGAAAGTCATTTTAAGACTCAAGAGATTTTTCAATTGTTCTATGAATGTTTTAAAGTGATTACATACGAATTTAAAACTTTTGAAACCATTGAAGAAATAGAGCAATATACGTATCAATATGCTTTAGGACTTTCGTTTGAAGAATCGGTATTAGTGGAACTAACCAATAATAAAGATGAAATCGCAGTGTTATCACTGAGTATTCTTCGTATATTCTTTAAAATGCAGAAAGAATTTGATCATGAGTCTTGGGTGAGTAAATATGCGTTGAATATATTAACAGATGAAGAAATTGCACATTTAGAAGATGATGAGTATGTAAGATTTACTGAGTTTTTAGACAATGAATATGTTTATGAGATGATGAAGATGAATCAAGATCTAATTGGTTATAGTACCTTAGATCATATTTGTGGTGTACATCATTTAGCAGTTAAAGTTGGTCGTCAGTTGAGTCATTTGAACTTACCAATTGACCTTGGAAGAGTTTCAGGTGCGGCATATGGCCATGATATCGGTAAATACGGTTGTAAACCAGAAGAAAGCCGAAAAGTGGCTTATTATCATTATTACTATACAGCAGAGTGGTTTACAGAACGTGAGATTGTATATATCAGAAATGTTGCTTTTAATCATTCAACATGGGATTTAGAAATAGCCAATCTATCACTGGAATCATTGGTTCTCATTTATTGTGATTTTAGAGTTAAAGCCAATGAAGATAGAACCAGTAAGTATCCAATGAAGTATTATAGTTTAGATGATGCTTTTGAAGTCATCTTAAGTAAACTTGATAATGTAGACCTAGTCAAAGAAAAACGCTATAGACGTGTTTATAACCGATTAAAAGACTTTGAAAACTTCATGATAGAAAAAGGTGTTGACTTGGATCCGGATTCAACAAATTGTATTCTTGACGGGCATGTATCTTCTAGAAAACATTACTCAATTATGCAAGGTGATGAGATAGTTGAAAATGCTAAGTATTTATCTATTGTACATAACATAGGTATCATGCATCGTTTAAGAGATGAAAATTCTTTGAATGCCATGTTAGAACATGCAAGAGGTTTAGATAATGTTGATTCTCTTAGAAGTTATCAATATATCATTGAGGTTTATTCTGAATACTTAACACAAAAACAAAAGTTGATAGCTCTGAAGTTCTTATACGAAAGATTGATGTTACCAGCAGAAGATATCAGAAAACAAACAGCGAAACTTATTGGTCTTTTGATTGCTAACTTTGATGAAATCGAAAGAAAAGAATTACCAAAGGGAGCACGAAAAAAGGTTATTGAAATAGATTCGTTTAAGTTGTTTGAAAACTACTTATCAAAATCTCTATTTCCCAATCTAAGAATTATTGATAAACATAAAGAGTGGATAAGAGTTAGTATGGCCAATATGATTGAGTCATTATTAAGTCATTCACCAAAAGATAAATGCCAATTATATATGAACATTTTGATTGATTCGTTTAATAGAAATGTGGTAAAAACAGAATTAGCGACATATATGTTAGAAGCAATTAGAATGTTACCATATGATAAATTAGAAGATGAGTATATTACTAAAGTTATTTCATACGTTAACAATGTGGCTTATACAAATGAAGATATACTGCGAGTTCAGTGTTATGATGTTTTATGTGATTTAATTCCAAGACTTAAACCTGAATTAATAAGACATATTAGAGCCGTTCATTCACTTGATGATCTACAACAGATTTCTTCTGCAGAAACATTTGCAAGATACAATCTATTAAAATTAACGGGCTTTGAAAATGATGAACTTGAAAGTTACAGACTACAATGTATTTCAAAAGTAGAAGGCAGTTCGGATGTTTATTTGTCCAATCTGAAATCAGCTACCTCTTGGGTATGTAAGAAATTACAGATAGAATTGTTACTTAGATTTGTAGTGAATTATAAAAAAGAGGATAGTTTCTATTTATCGATGCATTTATGTAATCTTCTAAAAGTATCGTCTCATGAAAGTGTTAGAAATGCAGCCGGTAAAGGTCTTGTAGAATTATCAGAACATCTTTCAAAAGGTCAAATAAACGATATAGTTATTGAGCTTTTAAGAGCACTTGAAATGGAAAACTACCAATATACAAAATATATCTGTGAATACCTTGGAATCTTAATGACGAAGTTAGATGTACAAGAATTCCTAGAGATTGTAGAGAGTTTTGCTGAAAAAATCGAAAGAGCAAATCCTCAAATCTGTACATTGGTGTTATTAACCGTTGGTGAAGTCATAGAACATATGACCGTAGAAAAAATTGGTGAAGAACACTTTGAAGGGATGAGAGATAAATTACTTGGTATTATTTTAAAAGGATTTGTTAACTATGATACAAAAGTTAATCGTGTTGCCATCAATGTTATAGGTAAACACTTGTTTGCTTCTAAATTATTGGATAATGAAATCAAAGCTACAATTTTCAAGAAAATCATTAAGAAGATTTTGTCGTTAATTGCCAATACCAATGAGAGTGCAGAACTTATATATTTAAATAACGCAGCTGGTTTAAATCATATTTATAACTTTATTTCTGAATATACCTTTGAAGAAGGTGACTTAGATTTAGAAGATTTTAAGAAAATAGCCTTTTTCCCAGGAGCGTTTGATCCATTCTCTTTAAGTCACAAGGAGATTGCTAAATCAATTAGAAATTTAGGATTTGAAGTCTATTTATCAGTAGATGAATTTTCATGGTCAAAAAGAACACAACCGAACTTAATTAGAAGAGATATCATTAAAATGTCAGTTGCTGATGAGTTTGACTTATATGTGTTCCCAAGAGATATTTCTATTAATATTGCTAATCCAGATGATTTAAGTGTACTTTGTGAAACATTTGATGCTTCTGATGTTCATATAGTTATAGGGAGTGATGTTATTTTAAATGCTTCTGCTTATAAAAAAGATGTCAAAGAGTTTTCGATACATAATTTATCTCATGTTATCTTTGAACGACATGCTCAAGTGTTTAGTAATGTTGAAAAAACGAGATTAGAAGACAATGTTAAGTCTTTAAGAAAAGAAGTGGTACGATTGGTTTTACCACCTCAATTTGAACAAATATCATCAACTCAAATTAGAAATTATATTGATCAGAACAGAGATATTTCTGATTTAATTGATCCGCTGGCACAAAAATATATCTATGCGAGAGGTTTGTATCAAAGAGAACCTCAGTTCAAAGAAATGATTACGACTAAATCTGTTAGAGTGGAAATTGTAGATGGTATTACACCAGAGTTAATTGATGAAATTGTAGAAACAACAAAAGAGCCTTTTAAACCCAATCGAGAAGTCTTGGAAAAATTGATTGAAAGAAGAAAACCAAGAGCAATTATATTAAGATCTATAAAAGATAATAACCGTATCATTGCGTATTCAATTTTCCATTGGTTAAGAAGTTCGAGTGTGTATGAAGAGTTTGTAGATGAACATGTGGCAGAATACATCTTAAAAAACTCAGTTGGAAGAATTTTAATCATCGATGCATTGGTTGTTAGTAAAGAATACAGTTTTTCTGATCCAGAACAAATGATTTTAACTGAGACTATGGCGTTTTGTTTAGCAAAAGATTACAGTTACTCTGTGGTGGATGTCATTGAAGGATCTAGTATTTCTGATAGGTTTCATGAACTGTTGGATCTACATGGGTTTGTTTGTATAGAGGAAAAAAGCAATGGCAATTCAATTTACACGGTTGAAATGTCTTCGCCATGTACACTCAATTTAGATGGTAGAACCATTTTAAAAGAGCCTCTAAGAAGTAATACAAATGTACATGAGGCCATAACCAGAAGTAGAAAGAAACTACAAAAATCGATTAGTAAGTTATATCCAGGACATTTGGTTTTATCATTTGATAGAACGATGCTCTATGAGAATTTAATCAAAAAAATTGCTGATGAAAATGGTGTACCAACAGTACCAACTCATCCTAGATCTTTAGGAGAGTCGATGTGTGTACCATTTGGTGCTATCTTTAAACGTTGGATATTACCTAATACGGTGACCAAGTCACTGCATACAGAAAGATTCTTTAATCCTGATGTTGAAAGTTATGATATTCAAGCCTATCCATATTATTTGGATATCAAAAATCAAGTCAGTCGTATAAAATCATTTGATCGTCCTGTTATATTGGTTGATGATCTTTTGAATAAAGGATATCGTATTAAGGCTATTCAACCACTTTTAAGCGAGGCAAATGTTGAAATAAGAAAAGTGTTGGTTGGCATTATGTCTGGTCGAGGTAAGGCGATTCTAGAAAATCAAAACATAAAAGTAGACTCAGCCTATTTTATTCCAAGATTAAAAGTATGGTTTAATGAGAGTTTGATGTATCCGTTTTTAGGTGGAGATACGCTTTGGAGAGGGGTTATTCCAACTCGAAATATTATTCCTTCGATTAATCAGATATTACCTTATACATCACCAAACTATATTTCAGGCAGTTCTAAGAAAGCGATATATGATTTATCTGAAGTATGTTTAGAAAATGCGATTGATATTTTGAAAGTTCTTGAAGAAGAATATCAATATTTACATGAAAATAGTTTGACGTTGTCTCATTTGGGTGAAGTATTGATATCACCAAGATTTCCAGATAGAGGAGAACGTATCAGTTATGATATGAGCCAAAAATCTTCTGATTACCTTAAGAATGACTTGGAACAGTTAAGACGACTTAAAAAATATGTTTACAAAGAATCGACAGTAGACTAATGGAGGCCTATGAAATATTATATTAAGGATTCTAAAGAGATTATGTCAATGATCTCTTTAGATTCAACATACAAAGAACTTATCTCTTTAACCTTTGAGCATGAAGTTTATTATTTATATGAAGATGCATCTGTAGAAGCACTAGGTATACATCTTATTGAAGATGAGCTGTTCTTAGAAGCACATAAAGAAACCTTAGAAGGTAAACTATCAAAGGAGCTTAACGGCCCCTATAAAGAGCTTATAGAGAATAGAAAACTTATTGGAGTAAACTTAAAAAAGTTACCTTTTAATCATGATAAACAAATTAAATCTAAATACCGTGTGCATGTATTAGGACTTGGTGATGTGGGTGGGATGATGTTGTCTGCGCTTAGACTAATTGGAGGAAACATCATTGAAGCCATCGGTATATTTGATCTTGATGATAATCGAATCAAAAGATGGTGTTATGAACTCAATCAGATAATGACCATTGATAGAGGACCATTTCCTGAAGTCTATGGTATTACAATGGAAAATTTATTTGATTGTGATGTGTTCATTTTTACGGCTTCTTCTAGAATACCAGAAGTCGGTTCTGGGATTACAGACGTTAGAATGTATCAATTAGAAGCCAATACTAAGATTGTTTCAATATATGCAAAAAAAGCAAAAGAAGTGAATTTCAAAGGTCAATTTATAGTTGTCTCTGATCCAGTTGATTTACTTTGTAAAGCAGCACTAGTTCATGGTGATTTACGACCAGAACAAATTAAAGGTTTTGGCTTGGGGGTTATGCAGGCTAGAGCAAACTATTATGCAAACAAAAATGGCATGACTTATTACTATGAGCAGGGGAGAGCATTTGGGCCTCATGGTAAACATTTGGTTATCGCTGACTCTATGACAGGGTACAGTGAAGAAAAGTCTCTTAAACTTACAGAAATGACGGTTAAAGCGAACTTAGATGTCCGTGCAGTGGGTTACAAACCTTTTATTGCACCGGCGCTTTCGTCAGCAGCAATGTCCATACTGGCTTACTTAGAAGGTAAATGGCACTATTCAACGGTTTACATTGATGGCGTTTACTTTGGATGTAAACATAAATGCATAGGACTTGACCGTACCATAACAGAAAAGTATACATTAGATTCTATGTTGTTAAGTAGATTAGAATCTTCATATAAGGAGTTGAAATCGTTTGAATTCTAAAGTATTGGTTATCGGGAAAATTTTTGGGGATCCTTTAGATCATGTGGTTTTAAACATACTGGGTGAGTCATCATATGAATTCTATGAAGAAGGTGTATCTTGTAAAGATAGAAAGATACTTGTCATAGCTGAACTAAATGATTTGGGATATGATATTGATTTGTTGAACTGGTTGACGAAACATCATAACAAAAGCTTTTTCGAAGGCTCTATTGGTGGTGTTATTGTCTGTAGTACTTCAGATTATTATACGAAGTCAATGGCACAAGATCTCATCTTACATATGAATAGGATGGGGCTTGGGTTTGTAGGGCACTCGGTTCTTGAAATTGTTAAGAATTACAAGAACTTTGAAACATGGCAAAAGACAATGAATTGCAGTTTAGAAGAGATTGCAATAGGTCATGGAAGACAATTGGTGGAGAGAATAATAAATCATCAATTTAAACCACTAAATTCAATTTTAGCACTCCATTCAAGTTCTTATAAGACCTCTAACACGCTTGGTCTTTGGCATTTGGTTAAAAGTCATTTAGAGTCTTGTGAGGTTAATGAGATTCATATTGAGAATGGAACCGTAGTAGATTGTAAGGGATGTCCATTCCAAACGTGTATGCATTTTGGTAAACATAACAGTTGTTTTTATGGCGGCGTTATGGTTGAAGAGGTATTACCAGCAATAGAAGCAGCAGATATTATTGTATGGGTATGCCCTAATTACAATGATTCTGTATCGGCAAATATGCTTGCAGTAATCAATCGTTTAACGGTACTGTATAGACAAATCTCATTCCATGATAAAGTCTGTTTTACAGTTGTCGTTTCAGGAAATTCGGGATCGGATTCTGTTACAAAACAATTGATTGGCGCTTTAAATATCAATAAGGGTTTTCAGTTGCCACCGTATTTCTCAATAATGGCAACAGCGAACGACCCTTTGAAAGTCTTGGAATTACCACATATTGAAGATAAAGCAACGTTTATGGCAAAAAATATATATAAGTTTTGTCAAAACGTAAAATAATTATTTGAATTTTCTGATAATTAGTGTTATAATAAATTAATCTTATATAAGAAATAGAGGATGTTACTATCTATTAAGGAGATGATTCCGCCAGACAGTTAGAGAATTACTTAAGGATGTAAGAAACTATTTAGGAAGGAGATGATTCCGCCAGAGTAGTTAGAGATTACTTAAGGACGTTACTTAACGATTAAGGAGATGATTCCACCATACTAGTTATTGAAATTGAAAATGTGTTAGAAATATAAGCTGTGGTAGTAGTTGCAAAAACTGTTATTATGGCTTTTTCTATGCAAAAAAATAAGCGTTTAACGCTTATTTGAATGTTCTTATAGATAACTCATCAAACCATACAATTGTATCTTCAGCTTCTAATTTAATGACCAATTTATCTGTTGGAGATGTTGTACTCATTTGAATAGATAAAGTACTCCAATCGAGAACAGTCCCTTTATTGGAAATGACTTCTTTATTGTAGATATTGTTACCTTTGTAATAACCAATGACCTGTATTTTAATTGGTTTGGCTTCATTTGACATAAGCATAAATGAAACGGTAGCACCTTCGGTTATTTCGATTGGATCAAAATATAAAGATGCAGTCCCATCATTTTTATTTAAGTCAATTCTGTATGATTTAGTACCTTTGTTTAAAGTATATGTATCTTCAACCACATTAACTGTTGAACTCATGTTGTATTGATCTAGAATTTCTTCTGAGTCATTTGAATAACTATTTGACTTAAAAGTCTGATCAGAAGCCAATTCATTTTGAGTTTGAATCTGATTTTCTAAAGCTTTACTTTCAGAAGTTTGATATTCTTTATCTTGTACCACAGGATCACTTGATAATCCCACTGAATCTGTTACTGTCAATTTAATGTTATATACACCTGGAGAAAGTCCTTTAACTTCATAATCAGCATTATTCTTACCAGGTGTACTGGTTATAAATTCACCATCTTTACTGAGTTCCCAGAAGCTCTCAGCAATAATTTCGTCATCATAGGCGATACTTAAATTTGTACAATGTAAGGTGTTTCCAGTAATCTCAACTTGAAAATCAGCTACAGGTGGTAAATGTTCACCTGGTTCTTTTGCAAATAGTTTTGGTATCCATAACACACTTAAAATAACCACTATTAATGCTGCAAATATTGAGGCTGGAATTAAGAAATTAAAAGTTTTCTTTTCTTCTTCATCGTCTTCATCGTCTTCATCTTCTTCATGATGCGTTTGAAAAGCTGAATTTTTGAAATGATTTGGTAAACCATACACAGGTTGTTCTTCATCAAATTTTTCTTTACTATCTATACTAGTAGTTTCATTGTTTAAAGGTTCTTCTATATCTGTGTTTAAAGGTTCTTGTACATCTGGAACTATTTTTTTGACTCTTTTGATTGGCTCATCTCTAACAAGAACTTCCTCAAGAGATGAAACCCCTTCAACAAGCTTAGATAAGTCAATGCTTTCTTCTATAGGACCATCTGACCAATCGATCGGTGGTCTCGGTTCATAAATTTCTTCAATCACATCATCGGGAATGTCCGGTGTTTCATCCGGTAAATCCTGTATAGGATCTGGCGTATTGTTACCCGTTAAGAAAGCACGTTCTTCTTCGGTAACCTCATTGTTGATTTCCTTAGTTCTAGCACCTAGTTCATTGACTTCAACAAATTCCATAAAAATATTATTTGGATGTGCATTGCCAACTAGAGTCTGATTTTTAGACCCTAGTTTTTTAAAATATATGGCTTTAAAATCGGAGAATAAATCATCAAAACATTGATAATCTTTTTCTCTTCTAATCAAGGATTCTGTAAATGCATGTAATTCATCATATGTAGCAGATGTTTTTAATTCATTGTAATTTGTAATCAGTATACGTTGCATGACCTGACCAATATTCTTTGCTACCATTGTGAATGGAATATTGTCATTAAGTTTTCTATCTAAGTTAATTTGCTCTTTTAAATATAATTGATGCTCTTTAAATACGATTTGATTTGAAGCAATTAAAATGTTAAGTAAATAATGTTCAAATCCTATGTAAGCTGTTGCTTGATGTAAATAATCGTATAAGTAATCAATTCGCTCTTCTTCAGTAACTGAAGCAAAGTTTAGGTGAAGACTGATATTGTCGCCTTCTATGTATTTTGAAACAAGTATGATCTCATCTTGGAGTATTTCAATATGTAATTTATTTTGTAATGTGTTATCTAGAAAATCCTTAAAAGCCGTGTCGAATTGATCATCCATTTTAAACTTTTGAATGACAACACGATGTTGAGGTTGATCTTTATAACACCCCTTATAGATTGTTTGAAATTTATTCTCTTCGAGTAGGTCTTTTTCATCAAATAATTGATTATAAGATTGGTTCATTGATAACCTCCCACTGATTAATTTATATGTAATAGTTTAATTTAATTTCCATTTTTGACGAACGTGTGTTTTTTTGCTTATACATGATGTTGTACTGTTTATTAGTAAATCCACTATATATA
>JABXKX010000623.1 GCA_013619035.1 Peptostreptococcaceae bacterium | reverse complement strand
AGGATTTACTTTTGGATTTTTTTAACACCGGCATTGTTATCTTTTATAGTTGATGTTATTATTCCATTTTTTATGGGGATTTTTTATTCGATGACAGATTGGACTGCAATTGCAGGATTAAAACCCACTTGGGTTGGATTTGATAACTATAAAGAAATGTTTTCTGATTTTGCATTTCAATACTCTTTTATGAGAACCTTTTTATTTACACTATTAAGTGTTCTTTCAATAAACTTTGTGGCATTAGCTTTTGCATTTCTAGTCACAAGAGAAACCAAACTCAAGAATTTTTATAGAGCAGGATTCTTTATCCCTAACTTAATAGGTGGTTTGGTTTTAGGTTACATCTGGCAATTTATATTTAAAAATGTTGTACCTGCCATAGGTGGTGTTTTAGGCATAGAATCATTGGAAAAAGTTCTTATCTTAGCAGATCCAACCTTAGCATTATTCGGTTTGATTTTTGCATTTACTTGGCAATATGCTGGTTATATCATGATGATTTATGTAGCAGCACTTTTAAATGTACCACAAGAATTAATAGAAGCAAGCGAATTAGATGGAGCTGGACCATGGCATAAGTTTTGGAATATTATTGTACCATTGATCGCTCAAGCTTTTACGATTACTTCATTCTTAACTCTAGTTAATTCATTTAAACAATATGATATCATACGTGCTTTAACAAACGGTGGACCAACCACTCAGTTTAATGGAGAAGTTGTCAATTCCACAGAGATGTTAGCAGTACATATTTATAATGTCGCGTTTAAATATAACAATATGGCCGAAGGACAAGCAAGAGCGATTATATTCTTCTTAATTCTTTCAGTAGTTGCTATGACGCAAGTTTATGTGAATAAGAAAAGAGAGGTGGAGATGTAATGGGTATTTCTAGAAAGTGGACAGGTATACTGATAACTGTTTTTACTGGCATCTTGTTTCTTATTATGATGTTTCCGTTTTTTATTGTTGTTATAAATTCAGCAAAAGCATCATTGGAGATTATTACTGATCCAATATCAATGCCTGAAAAATGGTCACAATTATTTGAAAATATTAAAATAATTTGGAGCAAACCAACAATTAGATATGCTTCAAGTGTCTTCTCATCAACGGTTATAACAACTGGATCTTTGTTTTTCATTTCTATATTTTCAGCAATGGCAGCATGGATGCTTGTGAGAACTAAATCTAAGTTATCAACATTTATATTTTTATTATTCTTAACTGGATTGATTATACCGTTTCAAGTGGTTATGTTTCCACTCGTTGAATTGTTTAGAAGAATTAGAGAATTTACTGGTATCCACATGCTTAAAACATATCAAGGTATGATCTTAACTTATATTGGCTTCGGTGCTCCTATGGCGGTATTTTTATTCCATGGCTTCATTAAGTCAATTCCAAAGGAATTAGAAGAAGCTGCTACCATAGATGGCTGTAATAAGTTTCAAATATTTTTCCGAATTATACTGCCGATACTTAAACCAATTTTTGTGACGGTGATAATTTTAAACGCTATTTGGATTTGGAATGATTTCTTATTACCTTCGTTAATACTTGGTGTAGGACAAGAAATTCAAACCATACCACTTGCGATTGCAAACTTTGCAGGTTCTTTTGTTAAGAAGTGGGACTTGATTATGACAGCTGTTCTAATGGCTGCAACACCAATTATTATTGGTTTCTTAATAGGTCAAAAACATATCATTAAAGGCATGGTATCGGGTTCAATTAAATAAATTATTATCAAAAGGGCGAAAGCCCTTTTTTAGGAGATATATGATGATAGATAAGAATCAATTAGTGTTAGATGAAACTTTGTTATCCACAGCAAATGGCTATATTGGTGTGAGAGGTAATTTTGAAGAAGGCTATCCTGTGGATTATAATACAATTCGCGGAACTTATATTAATGGTGTTTACAGTCTTGTGGATATTATTTATGGAGAGAATTGTTATGGTTTTCCTCAAGATGGGGAAACCATTATCAATGTATTTGATGCTCAAGGTTTAACCCTTACGATTGATGGAGAAAATTTTTCTGTATTCGATGGAACAATCTTGAAGTTTGAACGTTGTTTAGATATAGAAAAAGGTGTCTCTCAAAGATTCATTGAATGGGTATCACCTAAAGGTCATCATTTGATTATTGATATTAAAAGAATGACATCATTTGTCTATTTGCAGTGTTTTACAATTGACTATAGTGTGACATCAGTCAATTATGATGGAGAAATTTTAATCACTTCTACAGTAAAAGCTGATGTCAATAATTATGTGGATCCAAGTGATCCGCGGGTTGGGACGCATCATCAACAGTTTTTGAATTTATCTGAAACCGTGATTAATGACCAAATTGTTACAATAAAGGCTACTGTCTCTAGAAGTAATATTGAAATAGGAATTGATATGTCACATTCATGTGCATTTGAATATACTCTAGAAAATGAAACGATTACTGGTATCAGAAAAGTAGGCGTTAAAAAAGGCGAAACGGTTAGAGTTGTTAAATATTGCAGGTACTATGATAACAGGCGAACTGAGCTTGATATTTCATTAGATAAATTGATCTCACATGATATAGAAGAACTTTATAAGAAACAAGAAGACTATCTCACTGAATTCTGGAAATATGGGAAAATAGATATTGAAGGTGAAGCAGCCATTGAAGAAGCACTGAATTATAATACTTATCAATTGCTTTCATCTGCGGGTAAAGAACCACTTAGTAATATTGCAGCAAAAGGATTGAGTGGAGAAGGGTATGAAGGTCATTATTTTTGGGATACAGAAATTTATATGTTACCTTTATTTACTTTAACCTCTCCTGAAATAGCTAAGAATTTATTGTATTATAGATATAAAACACTTGATCAAGCAAAGTTAAGAGGAAAAAGTCTTAATCATAACGCTGCTAAATATCCTTGGCGTACCATTTCTGGCGTTGAAAGTTCACCGTATTATCCTGCTGGAACTGCTCAGTATCATATCAATGCAGATATTGCTTATGCCATGATTCAATATTATCTATTTACAGATGATCAAGAAGCGATGAGGGAATTTGGATTTGAGCTACTTTTGGAAACCTCGAAATTATGGTTAGAGACGGGGCATTATTACAATAACCAATTTAGGATAGATGCAGTTACAGGTCCGGATGAGTATTCAGCTCTTGTTAACAATAATTACTATACCAATGCGATGGCCAAATATCATATGCAGTGGACAATTAAAATATATGAAACACTTATAGAACAAAATCATGATGACGTTATTAAAGCATTAAAAGACGCCAGTGATAAAATGTATCTACCATATGATGAATCATTGAACATTGACCTTCAGGATGAACATTTTTTAATGAAAAAGCCTTGGGATTTTGAAGCATCTAAAGATAAACATCCTTTATTGTTACATTATCATCCATTGGTGATTTATAGGCATCAAGTTCTTAAACAAGCAGATACTGTTTTAGCACATTTATTATTAGATGATAGACCATTAGATGTCATAGAAAATAGTTATGATTTTTATGAACCACTGACAACTCATGATTCGAGTTTATCTTATTGCGTTTATGGCATGATTGCATCAAAACTTGGTCGTGTGGAAGATGCTTATGATTACTTCAAAAAAACAGTACGACTTGATTTAGATAACTTACATGGCAATACCAAAGATGGATTACATGTTGCAAATACTGGTGGTGCTTTTATGTCCATACCCTATGGATTTGCAGGTTTGAGAATCAAATCGGATGGTTTACATTTTAAACCTGTTAAACCAGTCGCATGGCAATCGTATACCTTTAGATTGAATTATAAAAAAAATACTGTTACTGTTAAAGTATCGGATAGATTGACTATAACATCTGAAAAAGAAATCAAAGTCACTATTAACAATAGAGTCTATTACATTTCAGGTGAAAGTTCTATTGAATACTAGAGGGGACACTATGAATAAATATGATCATTTGAAATTAAAATATTTTGAGTTATATGGCCATTTTGGGGCAGATGATATTCAGTTTAACTCACTAAAAAAAGTTATAGAAAACAATATAAATCATTCAAAGTCACGCAGTAAAAAAGAGCATGACTGGTTTATGAAAGAAGATATGATTGGCATGATGCTTTATGTTGATTTATTTGGTAAAGACTTTGAAGGTGTTGTTAAACATATTCCATATTTAAAAGAATTAGGTATTACTTATGTCCATTTGATGCCACTACTGAAATCTAGAGAAGGAGAAAATGATGGTGGTTATGCTGTTGAAGATTACTTAAATGTTAATCCTGAGTATGGTAATTTAGAAGACTTTCATAATCTTATAAAATCATTTAGTAAAAATAAAATTGAAGTTTGTATTGATTATGTTTTAAATCATACATCTGATACTCATGAGTGGGCAAAAAAAGCACTTGAGGGTGATGAATTCTATCAGAATATGTATATGATGTATGATACCAGAGAAATACCAGATTTATATGATCAATCAGTTTCTGAAGTATTACCGATGAAATGTCCAGGTAATTTTACATATGTTGAATCAATTCAGAAACATGTTTTCACATCATTTAGTCATTTCCAATGGGATCTTAATTTTAAGAATCCATATGTATTTGAACAAATGGTAGAGACGATGTTAAAGTTAGCGAACATGGGAATTGGAATTTTAAGATTAGATGCAATTGCGTTTATGTGGAAAGAAACCAATACAAGCTGTAGAAATCTAGAACACGCTCATCAGATTTTACATTTATTACATTTGATCAAAGAAATTGCATGTCCATCTTTGACACTTTTAGGAGAAGCAATTGTTGAGCCGCATGAAATCATAAAGTATTTTGGTGAAGAAGAAACAGAATGTGGTTTACTGTATAATGCAAATTTTATGGTGGATATATTTAATAGTTTTGCAACTAGAGATGTCAGATTGATGCAATATGATAACACCGTGTTTAAAGTACCCAAAACAGGATGCTTTATGAATTATATTAGATGTCATGATGATATAGGTTGGGGTTTTAATGAACCTTTTATCGATAGAATCGGATTTGATAGTTATCATCATAAACAGTTTTTAATTAATTTTTATAATGGATCGTTTGATGGTTCATTCGCAACTGGAGAAAATTATCAATACAATGAGAAAAATCAAGATACGAGGACTAACGGTACATTGGCTTCATTGCTTGGTTTAGAATCAGCTGAACGTTATCAAGATCAAAGAGCAAGAGAAACTGCTTTGTATAGAATCAAACTGGCTCATGCGCTTATATTCTCTCATAGAGGTATTCCGCTTATTTATAGTGGTGATGAGCTGGCCACTTTAAATGACCAAACTTATTTGAGTGACGAACATAAAAAAGATGACGGTAGATGGGTACACCGACCAATATTTGATTGGGATAAAGCTAAGAAGAGAAAAGATAGAACAACGGATGAAGGCATCATTTTTCAATTTATAAAACATTTGATAAAACTTAGAAAATCAGAACCTTTATTTTCTGGTGCTGTAAACGCTAAAGTTCTCGATGTTCATAATCAACAGGTCTATGCTTTTATAAAAGAAAAAGACAACAATCAGGTACTCTGTTTATTTAATTTTAGTGAAAACAATCAACACTTTTCCAATAAAACATTACAATCTGTAAAATCAAAAACATTGACAGATATGATTACTGGGAAAAATATCTCTTTGGATAAAGACATACATCTCTATCCATATGAGTATCTATGGTTAAAATAATATAATTTAAAATAAGAATTTACCTCACAGAAATGTGAGGTTTTCTTGACTTTTCTATTAGTAGTTACTATAATAATTACTAATAGAGCGGAGGTCTTATGAAACGATTAAATGGGCTAAACGGATTTAAAGCGGCTATACCGATAATGATAGGTTATGTACCTGTTGCGATGGCATTTGGTATATTGGCTAGAAATAATGGATTAACTTTCTTAGAGACTGTCTCTTTTTCATTAGTACTTTACGCAGGAGCCAGTCAATTTATTGGAATAAGCATGATTGCTATTGGAGCAGGATTTGGAGAAATTATACTAGCGACATTTTTATTAAATTTCAGACATTTTTTTATGAGTGCATCTCTTGCATCAAAGCTTCATGATGTGCCTAAACATAAAAAAGCATTATTAGGTTTTGGTGTAACCGATGAAGTGTTTTCTGTTGCATCTTTTGCGGACGGACAGTTATCAGAACGCTATTTATTCAGTTTAGAACTCTCATCCTACTTAAGTTGGGTGACTGGCACAGCAGTTGGATTTAGTATGGGTAGTTTTTTACCCGAAACACTACAGGTTGCAATGGGTATTGGTCTGTTTGCTTTATTTGTTTCAATATTGGTTCCTGAACTTAAAAAAACTTCAAAAGCTTTGGTATTATCAGTTTTAGCTGGAGGTGTAAATAGTATTTTAAATCTTGTATTTAAGTTGCCGCAAGGCTGGAGCCTTGTTTTAACAATCATTCTAATGTCTTTATTAGGTGTTGTTATTTATGTCAAAGAAGAGGAGGTAGTATATGAGTAAAATTATGTTACTAATTTTCGGTATGGCAATTGTAACCTATATTCCAAGGGTGATTCCTTTTTTAACGATTTCAGATAAGGAGCTCCCTAAACCCTTAAGATTGTTTTTGGAATTTGTACCTTATACAGCACTCGGTGCATTATTGATGCCAGGCGTGATAACCGCTGTACCAAATGAACCGTTGATATCAATTGCTGGGCTATCTTTTGCATGTTTTTATTCGTGGAAAAAAGGTGGTATGATTATACCAGTAGTTGGTTCAATTATAATTGTATTTATACTGTTACTAATATAGAGTGGAGCGTATTCATTGGAGAACATGATATCTAAAATGAAACAATTGGGAATGACAGAATATGAAGTAAAAACTTATTTGGCCTTATTAAAACATTATCCAATCAATGGTTATGGATTAAGTAAATATTCAGGTGTCCCTAGATCTAGAATTTACGAAGTTTTAGAAGGTCTTGAAAAAAAGAAACTGGTATTTACACATAAAGAAGATTCTGCTGTGACTTATACACCATTAGAACCTAAACTACTTATTTCTAAGTTAAAAGAAAATTTCGATTCTATTATTGATGAAGTAGAAGCAATAACAACTGCTCTTTACTCAAATGATAAAGAGAGATATGAACAAAAGACTGTAAAAGGTTATCAAGAGATTATTGATTTGTGTAAGTTATTAATAAAAGAGGCACAGTCTCGAATAGCTTTATCCATATGGGATGAAGAACTTCTTGAATTAAAAGATGTTTTAAATGATTCAAAGGAAAAAGGTGTTCTCTTAAGAGGTATACACTTTGGACATCATAATCCCTTTGATGAATTGGTGACCCATAGAAGAATTGAGCGTTATATTGCTGAAAAAAACGAACGGTATATCATTCTTATTATTGATAAGAAACATGTAGTGACTGGAATAATCTCTCGTGAAGAGGATGCAAGAATTACTTGGTCAAGTGATCCGAGTGATATTGATATTAAGGATGATTTTATTGCACATGATGTCATGATTAATCAATACTCAAGAATGATTGAAGATAATACAAGCTATGAAAAAACGTTGGATTTAATTAGAAAAGACTATTATTGTTTTAGCGATGAGGCTTATGAAATTATTAAAGATGCTTAAAAAGAAAAAACGATATACCCTTAAACTCCTTATTGGGTTTATGGAAGCTATTTCCTCCATCTAAACTTATTGGAAGAAACTAATAATAAGGAGGAAAATTATGAATAAAAGCAAGGATAACAAGATATGGGCTGGTTTAAATCGCCCGGAGTTAACTATAGAAGAATCTGATGTTGTTATACTCGGTGTACCGTTTGATGGTGGTGTAAGCTTTAGAAATGGGGCTAAAGATGCACCCGATGCTATTAGAGAGATAACTTATACGATACCACCAACAACAGAACATTTTAAAAGTATAAAATCTCTTAAAGTAAAAGATCTAGGTGATGTAGAAGGTGCTCAAAGAGATGATCTATTTGAAAATACACGTAACATGATTTCAAATCTTGTAAAAGCAGAAAAAAGATTTACTGTTATGGGTGGTGACCATTCAATAACCATTCCAGTCCTTCAAGGCATTAATGATGCAGTTGATGAATCTTTTGGAATTATACACATAGATGCACATTTTGATTTATGCGATACATTGGAAGGTGATCGATTGTCTCATGGTTCTACCGAAAGAAGAGCATTAGATTTAGAACATGTGGAAGATAGTGAAAGTTTGTTTTTTATTGGCATTCGATCTGTTGAAGAAGATGAACTTGAGTTTATTAATAATCATCCTGTACATGTAATTAATGCCCATGAATTTAATAAATTAGGTGTTGATGCTTCTTTTGAGAAAGTTAAAGAACACATGTCAAAATTTAATAAATTATATTTAACAATAGATATTGATTGTTTAGATCCAGCTTATGCAGCTGGGACAGGGACACCTCAGTTTGGAGGTTTAACAAGCAGACAGTTACTAGATTTATTACAGTTAATCTTTACACTACCTATTATTGGATTTGATGTAGTGGAAGTAGCACCTAAATTAGATCCTGCATTAACGTCTGTTTTTGCAGCAAGAAAAATCATAACAGAATGTTGGGGACACTGGCATTCATAATTAAAAAACCCAGGTTCACCTGGGTTTTTTAATTGTCTAAATTGTGAGAAGTATTATCTATTAATTTCATATCTTTTAAGATATAAATAATATCATCGATGTCGGTTTTACACATATTTAAGGTTATGTTTCGAGTCTTTGAAAATGATAGATATATAGTATCTCTAGTATATCCTTTACTAATCAATAACCAGACTTCTTTCATAGAATCGGTTAATGAGTAGATTTCAGAAGTATTTAAATTCCTAATGACAAGTTTATCTGAGTACTGATACCAATTTAAGTGTTTTGAAATCTTTAACATATCCATAGATTAAAATTGTCGACTTTCAACAACCACCCGATCAGCTTTCCATCCGTTGTCTAAACCATCATCACTTGCATAACAGAATAATGAACTGCCTAATAATAAAGTTGTAAAGAATATTGCGATTATTTTTTAGATAATTAAAACATATGAAGCCCCTCGAATTTTTGAATTTTTACAGTTGTTATTTCATTTATAATGTTACAATGATATAATCCTTGTATCAATAGACATATATGTCTATAGGAGGGGTTATGGAAAATTATGTCGGCACCATTATAAAAAATATACGTCAAAGCAAAGGTGTCACTCAGAAAGAATTGGCTCATAAACTGTGTTCTGTTAGACAACTGTCTAGGATTGAAATGAATATTTCAAGTCCGACATCCTATCTGATTTCAGAAATTTCTTCAAGGTTAGGTAATGAACTGTTAGATTATTTGCCTTATACAGATGATCCCAATGCATATCATGTCAAAAATGAGATTGATAGAATTATGAGATTTTTCCATCAAGATAAATTTGAATTTGTCTTAGAAATGTTGGAAAATTCATCCGATATCAACCAAGCTTCGAGTAAGTATGCAAAACATGAGATTGCATGGCTGTATGGGGCTATCAGCAATTATGTGGTTATTCCCTTTGAAATTGATGAAAATTATTATGTGAAATTACTTTTAGATGTTTATGCGTTTGATACTTTAGATGAAATTTTTACTGTGCCTTTAAGAGCGGTAGACTATAGAATCTTAAATTCATTAATTGTATTGTATCTCAAGGAAGGTAATTTTGATTATGGTGAACTTCTGATGATCAAAGCCATAGAAAACATTGAAAAGACGCATAATAATATTAGGGAGATATCTTATTTACGATTTATATATAATCTTTCGAGATTGTATTTAACTTCTGAAAAATATCAAATGGCTTTACATTATACAAAAAAAGGTTTAGATTACTGTTTAAATAGCGGGACATTGTCTTACTTATCTGATTTGTCTAATATTCATGGACGGGCTCTTTACGAGTTGGGTGATAAAGAAAACTATGGTAAATTTTTAGATACCTATATCACACTGAGTAGAATCACTGATCCTAGTTTTAAGTATGAAGAAACGATTGTTAGATTGAAAGAAAAGTATGATATTCAGTAAGAAAATAAAGACAACTGAGGGTTGTCTTTTTACATGTTTAAAAAAAAGCTAAAATAGCATATAATATATAGAGACACAAAACTTAAGGAGAATTATGGAATTTAAGAATTTAAACATATCGGATTCAGTTCTAAAAGCGATAGACGAACTAGGGTTTAAAGAAGCAACAACGGTACAAAGCCTTTCAATACCTGAAATTATGGCAAAGAAAGACTTAATTGTAATGGCAAAAACAGGCAGTGGAAAGACAGGTGCTTTTTCACTACCTATTATTGAAGGAATAGATCAATCTTTAAAAACTGCACAAGCGCTGATTATCACACCAACAAGAGAATTGGCTGTACAGGTTAATAAAGATATAAGTAGTTTTATAAAATATACACCTGTTAAGACGACTACAGTTTATGGTGGTCATAATATGAGTGTTGAAGAAAAACAACTAAAAGATGGTGCACAAATAGTTACAGGTACACCAGGTCGTGTGATTCATCATTTGAAAAATAGGAAATTAGAGACTAAAAATATTAAATATTTAGTATTAGATGAAGCCGATCGTATGTTAGATATGGGCTTTATTGATCAGATGTATACCATAATTAAAGCTTTACCAAAAGATAGAGTGACACTATTATTTTCTGCGACGATGCCAGATGAAATTCAGAAAATCTGTAAAAGTTACATGAAAGAGCCTATTACGATTGAAATTGATTCTGATACAAAAACTGTAGATTCAATTAAGCAAGAGTATATTAGAGTAGAACGTAATGAGAAAAGAACTCAATTATCGAATATTATATGTTCAGAACAACCAAATAGTTGTATGATTTTCTGTAATACTAGAGTTGAAGTTGATAAAGTAGAAAATTATCTTAATAGAAAAGGATTTGTCTCTGAAGCAATCCATGGTGCTAATACTCAAAGTAGAAGAATGCGTACCATTGAAGAATTTAAGAATGGTGATATTCAAATTTTAGTTGCAACGGATGTGGCAGCTAGAGGGATTCACATTGATGATATGTCATTGGTTATAAATTATGATGTGCCAGTAGAAAAAGACAGTTATATTCATAGAATTGGTAGAACCGGTCGAGCTGGAAATGGTGGTAAAGCTATCACTCTGGTTACAAGTGATGATATTTATGCTTTATATGAGATTGAAGAACACGCAGGTGCGATGATAGAAGAAGTGGATCTTCCGAATGAGGAAGACGTTGAAGAAGGCAAAATAATTCTAAATAGTATTTGGGCAGAAAAGAAAGCTAAAAGAAAACCAAGAGTTGAGCAAAGACCTAAAACTGCTCATAAACCCAAAAGTCATCATAAATCTACGAGTCATGATAAACCAAAAGGGCATTCAACAAGAACGCCACATGGAAAACCTGAACGAAGAGAACATCCTAAAATGCATAAAAAACCAGTTCAACAACAAGTTGAAAAGGCTTATGTTAATAAAGAGGTTAAAAAACAAAATCCTCCAGTACAAAAGAAACCAATTGAAGCCATTAAACCAATTGTAAAACCAGTTTCAAATGAGGTTAAAACTGAACCAAAGAAGAAGAAATTCAGCATAAAAAATTTATTTAAGAAGAAATAACAATGATGTTTGCAAGTTAATTGCAAACATTTTTTTTGTTTTAATACATTTAATGCGTCATAAATCCGACTTTATGCAACAAAACTTTCATTTTTCAATCTATGGTCTTATAGTAATGGGACACTTGAAAACAGTGCGTTTCAGCTTTCGTATAGTGGGAATAAATAAAAAAAGGAAAGCGTTTTCAGAATATTCATGCTATTATAAGGCGATTTCTAATGATATAATTAGCACTATGCACAAAGTAAGTATAAGATAATATTATATAAAATGAAATTGGAGGTCCTATGGATTTAGGTCTAAAGGGTAAGGTCGCACTGGTTACAGGCGGCGGAAGTGGGATCGGGGGAGGTATATCGGAATACCTCGCCTGTGAAGGTGTAAATGTAGCTGTGAACTATATTGTGG
>JABXKX010000020.1 GCA_013619035.1 Peptostreptococcaceae bacterium | reverse complement strand
CCTTTAAATATTATAATTTCTTAATAATTATAAACTGGGCACTATAAAATACTACATAATACGACATTAAAACCTTTAATTTTCTGAAAATTCTACAAATTCAACATTCTCCTAGCCTCATCGGGCGTTGCAATATCTCTTTTTAATGCATGAGCAATCGTTACAACTTGCTTAACTAAAGAAACATTGCTTGCATAAGAACCATCTTGATGTAATACATCTTCTAATCCCGTTCTGACATGACCACCCATCAGTATGGCCATTGTTAACATTTGTATTTGAGATTTGCCAATGCCTGAAACGGAAAAAGTAGCACCTTTTGGCAGACTTTCTATAAGAAACATGAGATTTCTTGGTGTTCCTGCAATAGAACCTGGGACATTCATCACTAGATTAAAATGCAAATCAGGTTTTAAAACCCCTTTTTTGACTAAGTACTCAGCATTTCGTATCATGGCTGAATCAAATACTTCAATTTCAGGTTTAATATGATTTTGAATCATTTTTGTTGCAAGTGCTTCAATGAGCTCAGGTGAATTGCCATTGATACTTGTTGGAAAGTTACTAGAACCTGTAGAAAGACTCGCCATTTCACAATTCAAATCCAACATTTGGCTTCTATAGTCTATGGTATTTTCACCACCTCTAGCCCCTGTAGAAAGTTGTGTAATCATTTTTATATCTTCATTTTTTATAGCATCTAAAATCTCTTTGAATAGTTGTCTATCACTTGTAGGATTGTCTAGTTTGTCTCTAACATGTAAGTGTGCTACGGAAGCGCCTAATGCTTCACATATTTTAAGGTCATTTACAATCTCAGCTGTTGTAGTGACAGCATGTGGGTTTAATTTTTTAGTAGGTACATTTCCAGTTGGTGCTACAGTGATGATTAACTTATCCATAAAAAATCCTTTCTTAAATAGTTTTCTGTTAGTTGAATAGCTTTTTCTAATTTTCTAAAGAGTTCATTGACCTCTTCTTCTGAAATAGTTAGTGGAGGTGCAATCAAAATATGATCACCATTTTTACCGAGATTAGAACCGCCACCTGGATATACGACCAAACCTTCTTGTAAACAAAATTTTGTTATTAGATTCTTGACATCGAGTTTTTTATCAAAAGGTTCTTTGGTTGTTTTATTCAGTACAAATTCAATGCCCATTAAAAGACCTTTACCTCTAATATCACCAATACAGTTAAACCGATTGAGTGTGTGTAGTTTATTCATTAATTGTTGGCTGCGTTTTTCTACATTTCCAAGAATATTATCTCGTTTAATAATGGACATGACTTTAGATGCAATTGCACAAGAAAGGGGATTGCCACCATATGTATGACCATGTTTGAACTGACCGGAGCCTTCAATCATGATTTGGTTGAATACCTTATCGGATGCTATAACCGCTCCGATAGGAGAGTAACCAGAACTCATGCCTTTAGCAACACACATGATATCAGGCGTAACATCATAGTGTTCTATAGCAAACATTTTACCTGTACGACCAAACCCAGTCATCACTTCATCAATAATCATTAAGATATCATAAGCATCACATATCTTTCTAACCATTTTAAAATAGATTGGATGAGGGTGAACTCCTGGTGCAGCAGAACCAATAACGGGTTCTGAGATAAAAGCTGCTATGTTTTCTGGTCCTTGAAATAGAATTTCCGCTTCTAATGCTTCTGCAGCTTTAATGGATGTTTCATATAAACTCTGTGTATTCCACGGATTTCTATAATGATAGAACTGATCTATTTTAGGGAAATTAATCAAAAGCGGATCATAAATTGTTCTTCTTTCAACGATACCAGTCATGGATAATGCCCCTAATGTATTACCGTGAAATGAATGTTTTTTTGAAATGACTTTCCACTTTGAACTTTGAGGATTCTTTTCGATAAAGTATTCTCTAACCATTTTTATAGCGGTTTCAGTTGCCTCTGATCCACCAGAAACAAAATAAACATGATTAAGACCTTCTGGTGCAAAATCTGATATTTGTTGAGCGCATTTTTCAATAGGATCACAAGTCCATCTCGATAAATGTGTATAGGCAATGGTTTCAATTTGTTTTTTAGCGACGTCGGCAATTTCATGATTGCCATGTCCTAAATTAGCGACTGCAGAACCCGAACATCTATCTAAATATTGTTTGCCGGACTCATCTGTTAAATAGACGCCTGAACCACTAACAATTTTAGGATAGTGCCAATTTTGATTTCGATAAAACACATGGTTTTCCGGTGCGTTTTGTAAAGACATAATTCTTCCTCCAAATAAAAAAACCAGCACAAAAAAACTTGTTGAACAAGAATTTTATACTGGGTTTCGGTTCGTGACTCTTGTATGGGTTACATACAAAAAACGATCAAAGCAGCGTTATTCATTTTTCCATAGGATATATCGTTCATATGCATCGCGTATTGCAACACAGACAGCTTTTTGACTCATCCCATGATATCGACTACATACATAGTCAAGTAATTCTTCGATTGGATGTGTATGTACATTAAAGCCAACGATAACATCCTTTAAAAACAGTTTGGCTTCATCAGTCAACAGTGTACATGAAATATCTTCGATAACACCTGTTTCTTGATGAATAATCAATCCAACTCCAACAACATCTAAAAGTTTTCCAGCAGGAATTGACTTAGATAATCTAGAGTAGGCAATGAAATAAACTGTTTCTGGTGAGTAATGCATAAAGTCACCACACTTTCTTTTTATAATTGCATTATATCCCATCTAAAAAAAAAAGAAATAGTTTTTTGAAAAAATATAAAAATAATGTAATATATAGATGAGGTGTATTTATGGGATTAAAAAAGAAGAACGATTTAATGTTTATGATAGTGATTGCAACCACTATTTTAGGTCAAGTTTATGCAAAACCCTTTGGAACGGACTTTAGAATCTCTATTGGGATTATTGCACTTAGTGTGTTGCTATTAAGGTTTGAAAAAGTATCTATCATTTGGACCTGTGGTTTAACAGGATTTTCAATATTTTTATTCAGAGTCATTCTAGATTATATTCCACAGACCATAGATCTTTGGGACTTAGTTCTAGTACACTTTCCAGCGGCATTATTCTATATATTCTTTGGCATGATACTGACTCTTTTAAAATTCAGAGAAACCGTTTCAAAACCGATTGTGTGTCTGTTAGTCATTGCCATTGCAGATGTTAGTGCGAATACCTTTGAATTGATTATAAGAGGTGATTTCAGAGCGATAGAACCAGAAATCATGTCAGTGAGTGTTGTATTAACAGGTATTATTAGAGCGACAATCAGCTATATTTTATATTTGTCTGAAAAGTTTTATACCCTTTTGATCATAGGGAAAGAACAACGAGAAAAGTACAAAGAATTTGTAATGATGCGTGCCAATATTAAGAGTGAAATTTTCTTTATGCAGAAATCTATGGATGATATTGAAGTTTCCATGAAAGAAAGTTTTGCCTTGTATCGATTATTAAATACCGAAGATACTTTATCTCAGGAAGAAATAAAAATGCTGAAATATAGAATCTTGGGTATTTCCAAAGGGATACACGAAATAAAGAAAGATTATTCTAGAATCATAACAGGTATGGGTAATGTTGTACCAGATGTAGGCTACACAAAATATAAGAATTCAGATGAAATCTTTGAAATACTAAAAGATGTCACTGAAAAATACATTGTTAAAACTGGAAAAGACATTGAATTTAATATAGATGTGGATCGAGAGTTTCCGATTTTCTATTACTCACCTTTATTGAGTGTTTTAAATAACCTAATTATTAACGCTATAGATGCGATTGAATCCAAAGGATGGGTTATGGTCAGAGTTGATGATCAAGAGGACAAAATTCGCTTTAGAGTTTCTGATAATGGTTCTGGCATAAAAGAAAAGAATTTGGAAGCCATATTTACACCAGGATTTTCTACAAAATTTGATCCATCTACAGGAAAAATGTCTACAGGTATTGGATTAACACATGTAAAACATATAGTCGAAAGATCATTAGAAGGCAGTATTTCAATAGAGTCTATGCCTTATAGAATGACAAGATTCACAGTACTTGTCTCTAAAAAAATACTTTGTGTGGGGGATATTAATGAGTAAAGAACGATTTTTAATTATAGATGATGATCCAGGTATCTGTCAGATGTTAGAAAATATTATTGAGGATCATGATTTAGGAGAAGTCATTGATACGATTAATGATGGTTTAACGGGTATAGATATGATTCCAAAGTACAAACCTGATATTGTTTTTGTTGATTTATTACTACCGGATATTGATGGTATTGAAATCGTCAAGAAAATAAAAGAAAAATATGATGATATTGATTTTATAATGATCAGTCAAGTCAGTAATCAAGATATGATCTCAGAAGCCTACGGTGTTGGTATTGGATTTTATATCAATAAACCTATTAATGTGATTGAAGTCACTTCAGTTACAAGAGGTGTTATTGCTTCTCAAAGAAATAGGAAAGTTCTTGCTGAGATTAATCAAACACTTTCTAAAAGAAATACACAGCCGATTTACAAAGAAGAGGACTATAAAGAAAAAGTGAAAATTATTTTTGCTGAGGTTGGTATTTTATCTGAAAAGGGGAGTCATGACCTTTTAGAAATTATAGATAAAGTACATCTTGATCGAAAAGATATCCAAATGAGTAAGCTTTATAAGTATCTGAGTCAAAAATATGCAAAAAATGGTGAAAAAAGATCTTCTTCTTATAAAGCAATTGAGCAGCGTGTTAGAAGAACTATACAAACCGCGATGATAAATGTGGCTCATTTGGGATTAGAAGACTTTTCGAATTATAGATTTGAAAGATATGCAGCTACTTTATTTGGATTTCAAGAGATTAGAAAAGTTATGGATGCTATTAGAAAAGATGAAACAATCAAAGCAACTATTAATATCAAACAATTTATCAATGGCATTATTTCATTAATTAATTAAAAAAGCTGTTGGCATTGAATTTATGCCAACAGCTTTACTTTATATAAATTGTGAAACCAGTACATATAAGTAGTGTGCTGAGATACCAGCGGCCAAACCACCGATTGTATGTGAGAAGATTGCTTTATTAACCAATTGTCGTACATTTAAAGCATCCATCATACCAATATGTGTACTTAAGTAACCACTCCAACACATTCCCATTGCTGTAAATACAGCGATCTCATTAGCACCGATTAATCCTTCAGCTAAGAATTTAGGAACAAGTGACATAGCTGCTCCAACAGCTCCTAATGAAGTGATTGGAAATGCGATAGCTTCTGCTGAAGTAAATCCAAATAACGGTTGTAAAATTGGTTGAATATACATACCTAACTTTGGTAGTAATTCCACACCTTCAAATGCAACACCTTTATAGAACGCAACGCCATTTTCTGATCCTGCAGGCCCAAAAGTCAATAACATAACAATCGTACAAATGATCAATACGCCTGGAATGATTGATAAACCTAAATCAACACCATTCTTACCACCTTCGAGCATTGCTTCTAAAGCTCTTTCAAGTGCGTTACCATCTCTGATTTCTCTTACTTGACCAAAATCTTCTTCTGAATCCATTGCTTTGATGTCTTCTTTTGATACGCCGTAATATTTTTTAGTAAAGTGTAACATGATTCTAACACTGACAATACTACCAATCACTGCTCCGAGTACACCCATTGCAGCAGGTACTCCGAAATTGTCACCTTGGGTACTCATATATACAGTTAAAACCAATCCCATACCAAAAGCTGTACCTAAGTTACATAGAGCCGGTATTTGATAGTTTTTAAAGTACTTATTAAAACCTTTATCCTTCGCGAGTGAAATAATTGCAGGATTATCTGATAAAAACGTTGTAATTGCACCAATAGATGCAGCGCCTGGTAGACCGTAAATGGGCTTCATCACAGGTGAAATAACTTTGTTGATCAGTGCAACAACACCGAATTCAGACATAAGTGATGAAAATGCGCCTGCTAATACTGCAATTGCCATAATAAAAAATACTGTGTCTAGTAGTAAAGCATGTGCTGTAGCCATAATAACTTCAAACATTTTTGGTAAAGTCATTATATTAGCAACATAACCAAAGCCTACTACTAAAATGATTAAAAATACAAAGGTTTCCTTAGAAACAGCTTTCTTAGTTCTTAAAGATGACATCGTTTTCCCCCATTTATTATAACTATAATTTGCTTCAGTTTACTACAGGATATACCCTTACACAAGAGAAAAACTCATAAAAAAAATAGTCGAAACTGTTGGAAAAAGTAGAATTTTCAGATTATTCAAAAACCCATTAACAGAAAAGTCAAAAAAGATATAACAATTCCAAAAAAACAATCAATTGATTATGTTTTTGACCTAAATTCTCAAAAATGAGGTCAAAACAAGATATATCTTTCAATTGTTAATTGTTTATATAGAAATAACAATTTATCTTGTGTTAAGATACAATTATATATTTAGAATTGAACATGATGGGTATGTTATTATAAAATAGTGCTGGAGGCTTTAGAATGAACGTAGAAGATAGAAGAAGAGAAGTCGTTTTATCGAAAGAACAAATAGCGACAAGAGTACAAGAATTAGGTATAGAAATTTCAAAAGATTATGAAGGGAAAAATCTGCTGGTAATCTCTTTATTAAAAGGAAGCTTTATTTTTACTGCTGACTTAGTAAGAGAAATGTCAGTACCTGTTCACATCGAATTTATGATTACATCAAGTTATGGTCATGGTGAAGAATCTACAGGTGAGCTTAGAATTGAGAAAGATGTAGATGTAGAAGATTTATCTACTTATGATGTATTGATAGTTGACGATATTGTAGATTCAGGTATTACTATGTTTGAAACTATGAAACTTCTTAAAAAAAGAAATCCTAAATCAATTAAGAGCTGTACATTACTAGATAAACCTTCTAGACGTATTGCTGATATCAAACCAGATTATTGTGGATTTTCAATTCCAGATCAATTCATTGTTGGATATGGTTTGAATTACAAAGATCATTATAGAAATATCAATCATGTCTTTGCATTTGTAGAAGATTAAGGTTAAGCAACTTTTTAAGTTGCTTTTTTTTGTAAGTTTTATATTCGGTACATTTTGAGAGTACTGAAATAACTCATTGCAGGGGGACTGATTAGAAAGCCTCATAGAGACATTTCGTGTGAAAGGAGATCTGATGGTACATGTAGTTGCTGAACAATATATAGCACAAAAAGATATGGTAACTTATCTTGAACTTGCTAATGAACTGGTTTCTGAAACAAGAAAAGAAGAGGGTTGTATCTTATATGGTTTACATAGAGATGAGAATGATGAAAGTCATTTGACTTTTATTGAGAAGTGGGAGAGTCGAGTACATTTAGAAGCTCATTTTGAATCGTTTCACTTTAAGAGGATTATTCCTTTGCTAAAAGAACTAACAGAAAAGAATGGTAATTTAGCTATTTATAAAGAAGTATTTTAAAAGCCGCTTTCGCGGCTTTTATTAACCTCTTAGATCATCAAGAAGTTCTGTTTTTTCATTTGTTTTTTCATCACGATCTTTGATTATTTTAGCAGGTGAACCTGCTACAACAACACCAGCGGGTACATCTTTTATTACAATAGCACCAGCGGCTACTACAGCGCCTTCTCCAATTCTAACACCTTCAAGAACTACAGCATTAGCACCGATTAGAACATTATCTTCAATAATAACAGGTGTCGCACTAGGTGGCTCTAAAACGCCTGCTAAAACAGCGCCGGCACCGACATGAACGTTTTTACCGACAGTGGCTCTAGCACCTAGTACAGCGTTCATATCAATCATGGTGTTATCACCAATCTCTGCACCAATATTAATAACAGCCCCCATCATAATAACGCAGTTCTTACCTAAAGAGACCCTATCTCTAATAAATGAACCTGGTTCGATGCGACAGTTTTGCTCTTTTAAGTCCAATAACGGAATGGCTGAATTTCTTCTATCATTTTCTAGAACATAATCTACAACAATATCTTTCTTATCTGTTAAGAAACGTAGTATTTCAGCACTTTCGCCAAAGAGTGTCCATGACGTGTCTGCACCGAAATATTTGATGCCATATGAAGTATCTTCTGTTATAGGACCTTTAATATATGCTTTAACAGGTGTAGATTTAGTTGAATTTTTTATAAATTTTGCAATCTCATATGGATTGGTTAAGTCGTAATTCAAGAAATACCTCCTTTAATTAAATCACTCATATTATAGAGCTTTGGTGTTTTGTTCATTAAATAGTATGCTGCTTCAACGGCGCCTTTTGCAAAGACTGATTTTGAAGTTGCTTGATGTTTGAGTTCTATAATTTCATCTAAACCAGCAAATAAAATGCTGTGTTCACCAGTAATGGTACCACCTCTAACCGCATGAATTCCAATCGTATTTTCTTCTCGTTTTGCATCAGTACCGACACGACCATAAATAAATTCTTTAGAAGTTTGAATCGCTTGAATTGCTTCTGCTAACATATAAGCAGTACCACTAGGCGCATCAATCTTTTTACTGTGATGTTTTTCTATGATTTCAACATCAAACCCATTCAAACTTTGTGCGCCTAATTTAGCCATTTCTATAAGTACGTTAATTCCAAGTGACATATTTCCAGATTGAAAAATGGGAATGTGTTTTGACGCATCCTCAATTTTTTCTTGAGTAGACGCTTCAAGTCCAGTTGTACAAATAACACATGGCGTTTGAGTTCTGACTGAATACTCTAGGAGTGAGTCCACCATTGTAAAATGTGAAAAATCGATAATCATATCAACATCTTCTACATCATTCCAATCATTGAAAATAGTTAAAGTTGGATGTGTTGTTTGATGATCAAATCCAATAATGTCTTCATTAATTAGGAGTTCCTCTACTTTTTTACCCATGGCACCTTGTATGCCGTGAATTAAAAATCTACTCATAAGACCACTCCTTTAACTGATATTCATTTAATACTGAATTTAAGTAATCAGCATCTGTTTCATTCATTTCACATAAAGGTAGTCTTAATGTACCTACACCATATCCTAAAACATTCATTGCTGTTTTTACTGGAATAGGATTGACATCTATAAAGAGTGTATTAATGAGTTTATTCATTGATAACTGTAACGTTAATGCTTCAGCAGTTTGTCCGTTGTTGAATAATTCTACAATATTATGTGTTTGTTTTGGCAAAATATTTGCAACGACTGAGATAACACCTTTACCACCAATCGACAGCATAGGCACAATGATATCATCATTGCCTGAATATAAATCTAAATCAGGAATTTGTCTCATAAGCTCAATTGCGTAACTGATATCACCACTTGCATCTTTCATGCCTACGATATGATCAAATTCACATAAACGTTTTACAGTTTCTACGGTAAAGCCCATCCCAGTACGTGATGGCACATTATATAGAATAATTGGAATACTAACTGCTTCCACTACAGCTTTAAAGTGACGGTATAAACCTTCTTGAGATGTTTTATTATAATAGGGTGTGACACATAAAAGAGCATCGGCTCCAACTTCTTCTGCATATTTAGAAAGCAGCACACCATGATGTGTATCATTACTGCCAGTACCTGCAATAACAGGGACTCTTTTGTCTGTCACCTCAACTGCAAATTTAATAAGTGCTCTATGTTCTAAATCATCAAGTGTTGAAGCTTCGCCTGTTGTACCACAGATAATGATACTGTCTGTACCTTCAGAGATATGGTATTCTATTAATTCTCTAACTTTTTCATAGTTCACTTCGTTGTTTTCATTAAAAGGTGTCACTAAGGCAACACCCGATCCGGTAAATATTGACATGACTTCTCCTATCTATTGATAAGGACCTCAGCAATTTGTATAGCATTTGAAGCGGCACCTTTTCTAATATTATCCGCTACAACCCAAATATTGATACCATTGTCTATGCTAAAGTCTCTTCTGATTCTTCCTATATAAACATCATCTGTTCCTTTAGCTGTAGTAGCCAGTGGGTATACATTGTTAGAAACATCATCCTGTAAGATGATTCCGTCATATGCTTCATATAACTTAAAAATGTCTTCTATTTTAAATTCTTTTGATAGCTGTACATTGAGTGCTTCACTATGACAATCATAAAGAGGCACTCTAACAGCAGTTGCAGTTACTTTTAATTCTGCATCGTTTAGAATTTTTTTAGTTTCATCAATCATTTTCATTTCTTCTTTTGTATAACCATTATCCATAAAAACATCAATATGTGGTAAACAGTTGTTAGCAATTGGATGAGGATAGGCCAAAGTTTCTGTACTGCCTTTTAGACCCTCTTCTAAATCCGTTACCCCTTTTACACCTGAACCTGATACCGCTTGATAAGTTGAGATAACAACTCTATCTAAACCATATTGATCTTGCAATGGCTTTAACGCTACCATTGCCTGAATAGTTGAACAATTTGGATTGGCAATGATGTTTTTATGTTGCCAAATAGCCTCTGGATTAACCTCAGGGACAACTAATGGCACCTCATCATGCATTCTAAAATGTGAGCTGTTATCTATGACAATAACGCCTTTAGATGCTGCTATAGGTGCGTATTTTTCACTAGTTGCGCCACCTGCAGAAAATAGGGCGATATCGATATCACGATCAAAAGAAGATTCGGTTAATTCTTCTACGATAATATCTTCGCCCTTGCATTTGACTTTCATCCCAGCAGAGCGTTTGGAAGCATAGCAATAAATCTTCTCATAAGGAAAATCTCTTTCTTCTAATACTTTTAAAAATGTACGACCAACCATACCAGTCGCGCCAACTATGGCAATGTTTACTTTTTTCATTTTCTACCTCCATAAGATATTAAAAAATAATATTCATATCATGATATATAAGATGTTATGATATAATCATAATTATAATATACACCGCACGAATAATTATGCATTTGTGTTTATAATAAATTATATATATACTACCATCATATATGGTGTTAGTCAACAGTAATTATTAAAAAAGGAGAATGGTTGTAATGGGATTAAATCAGACGGTTCAAGGCTATCGCCAAGATGCTATTAAGATAAGACGTGACTTGCACAAAATACCAGAAGTTGGATTTGAAGAATATAAAACAAGCGAGTATATATGCAAGTTTCTTAAGGAAAACGGCATTTTTTTTGAAAAAAACGTCGTAAAAACAGGTGTAGTAGCAAAAATTGAAGGAAAGCAAAACTCAACTGGCAAAACGATAGCTTTTAGAGCCGATATGGATGCCTTAAGTCTTAGTGAACAAAATGAGATTTCTTTTAAATCTACTCATGAAGGACATATGCATGGTTGTGGACATGATGGTCATATGACAATGCTTTTGTTATTAGCAAAACACATTAAAATGAATGAAAATAAGTTAAACGATAATATTGTATTCATTTTTCAGCCTGCCGAAGAAGGACCGGGTGGTGCGAAACCGATGTTAGAGGAAGGATTGTTCAAAAAGTATGCAATAGATGAAGTTTATGGCATTCATCTTCATCCAGATTTTAAAGAAGGTGTTATTGCTATAAATGAGGGACCGGTTATGGCAATGACTGGAGAATTTGATATAGATATTTATTCGAAAAGTGGCCACGGTGCGATGCCTCATACGGCGAATGATGGTATGATTATTATGAGTCAATTAATCAATCAATTACAATCTATTGTCAGTAGAAATATCAATCCAACTGAAGCTGGCGTTGTTACAATAGGGAAAGTTGAAGGTGGAGAAAGAAGAAATATCATTGCTGAACACATCAGATTAGAAGGAACAATACGTGCTTTTTCTGAAGATGTTTATCATTTAATTGAAAGACGAATGGCAGAAATGGTTTCTGGTTTAGAAAAAAGTTTTGATTGTAATATTCATTTAGAATTAAGAACCATGTATCCTCCAGTCATTAATCATAAAGAAAGTGTGGATGCCTATAGAGCTGCCAATGATTCTTTAGAAGTTGTTGATTTTCCACCTCAAATGATAGCGGAAGATTTTTCTTACTATTTAAAAGAAGCAAAAGGTGCATTTGTATTTTTAGGGACAAAAAATGAAGAAGAGGGTTATGTATTTCCTTTACATAATTCAAAATTTAATTATAATGAAGAAGTATTACTTTATGGCTTACAG
>JABXKX010000634.1 GCA_013619035.1 Peptostreptococcaceae bacterium | reverse complement strand
GATGAAATCTCTTCTTCTAAAGAATAATTTTTTATAATAACAATTACCGCGGTACAAATCAGAATAAATATCATTGTATAAGCAAAAACATTCTTTTTCATCTAAATTCCTCCGTTCGTTTTTTTATCTCACTATTTCAATGCAGTTTATGAATCTAAGAGCAATTACATGAATATATTGAAATATCTCTTAGTGATTTTGTATTAGGATTGGCTTAGCCTATCCTTTTATTAATATATAGCAGAATACGGCATTTATAACGAACAGACCTAAATAGATCCATTTTGTGTTAATGGATTTCAATGAATAACGTGGTTCCTTAATGTTAAGGTGAACTTCTTCGCCTTTCAAGTCTCCTGTAACAGTATCGTAGTCTCTTTTATGAGTAGCCCCGATTCCACCAACGTGCAGAGTCGTCTTAAAGACCATACTAGAGAAAACATATAGGTAAATAAGTGCCCAGATACCTAAAACGGATTCCAATTCAAGTATTTGTGTGAAACTAAAGATTGTTATGAGTTGCAATGTGATAAAAATGATAACTCCTAAATATTTTTTCATAAGGATCTCCTTTTTCTAAATATTAACATAAAAACCAAAAATAAAAAAAGAATGGTACGACTGTACTTATTATGCGCATGAAAGTGTAAATGTATAGACATATTAAATTACACTTAAAACAGTTGGTAGGTCATGTTTTCTTAGTGTATAATAATGGTGACTCAAAAATTAAGGAGGGTTTTCATGACAGAATCAATGGATGCTTACATGGATGAAATTGAAAAATCTATGAAAGTATTAAGAAGAGGTAGTATAGTAGAAGGTACAGTAATTTCAGTCAATCACGAGGAAGTAATGGTTAATGTCGGTAGTTCGATGGATGGCATCGTACCCGTTGAGGAGTTAGAAGATTATCCGATTGACCCGATGGACCATTACAAAGAAGGTGACAAAATTACTGTTATCGTTTTAGGTAATGATGGAGAAGGTAATCTATCTTTAAGTAAAAAACAAGCTGAATATGTTAAGGTTTGGGATGATCTAGATCTTAGTATAGAAGGAACTAAAACATTTAAAGTAAAGATAACAGAAGCCATCAAAGGTGGAGTTATTTGTGAACTAAAAGGTGTAAGAGGATTTATTCCAGGCTCACAATTGTCATTAACGTATGTTGAAGATTTATCAAGTTATGTTGGTGAAGAATTAGAAGTAAAAGCTTTGGAGTACAATAAAGAGAAGAACAGTGTTGTTTTGTCTGCAAAAATTTTATTAGCAGAGATAAAAGAACAACAAGGTAATCAATTATTTGATAATCTAACAGAAGGACAAATTTATACAGGTACAGTGACAAGACTTGCTGACTTCGGTGCTTTTGTCGATATTGGTGGCGCTGATGGATTGATTCACATCACAGAATTATCTTGGAAACGTATCAAACATCCTTCTGATGTTGTGAATGTTGGAGACCGAGTAGAAGTAACTGTCTTAAAGGTTGATAAACAATCAAAAAGAATTGGCTTAAGACTGAATGATGTACAAGATAATCCATGGTCTGATATATCTGCTTATTACAGTGAAGATGATATCGTAACAGGTGTTGTAACAAGACTCGCTAGTTTTGGTGCTTTTGTTGAACTTGAAAGTGGCATTGATGGTTTATTACATGTTTCTGAGATCTCTGAAGAACGTATAGCAAAAGCTGCTGATGTATTAGCAATTGGTCAGACTGTTGAAGTTCTAATCATAGGTATTGATTCAGAAAATCATAAAATGAGCTTTAGCATGAAGGCTTTAAATGAAGAAGAAGATGTGGATGTTGCTGAATTCTTAGAAGAAGAGCCGAAAGAAACAACTATCGGTAGCTTGTTCAAAGATAAATTAAAGAATTTGAAATTATAATCCTAAGTTATCTTAGGATTTTTCTATGTATATAAATTGGATTAGGAACAATAGATGAAACTATTGATATAACTTTATTATATGAGTTATGAATTGGAACGTGTCAAAGACACATTTCTTGTATGGAGATAATATGAGAAGAGAAAAAGCAAATAAAATAATCGATCTATTATATGAAACACATCCTGATGCAGTATGTGAGCTTAACTTTACATCAACATACGAACTTTTGGTAGCAACAGTACTCAGTGCTCAAACTACTGATGTGAGTGTAAATGAAGCGACGAAAGGTTTGTTTGCTGCAGCAAATACACCGGAAAAGATGATAAAACTTACACCAAATGAAATTAGGACTTATATCAAAACATTAGGACTCAGTAATAGCAAAGCTGGTTATGTATATGATTTAAGCATGTCTTTATTAGAACGTTTTGATGGGGAAGTGCCTACAGCAATGGAGGATTTAACATCATTAAGTGGTGTTGGTAGAAAAACCGCAAATGTGGTAAGAAGTGTTGGATTTGATATTCCATCAATGGCTGTAGATACTCATGTGAGGAGACTTGCGAATCGATTGGGATTTTCAAAAACAGATAATGTGCTAATTATTGAAGAAGATTTAAAACGACAAATTCCTAAGTATAGATGGAACCTTTCTCATCATTTATTAATCTTTCATGGTAGACGAGTTTGTAAAGCAAGACAGCCAGAATGTGGAAATTGTAGTGTTCAGTCCTTTTGTAAGTATTACAAGACCCAAGCGAAATAGTTTATTGGTATTTAAAGGATGCTAATACGCGCGAATAATATGATATAATATGTTTGGCAAGAGAAATTTTGCAGAAGAATTTTTGCAGGAGGGTTTTTATGAATGAAGCATTGTTTTCTTTAGATATTGGTACGAGAACAGTTGTTGGTGTTGTTTCAGTCTTAAATGGTGAGACTTATGAGGTCGTAGATTACGAAATCATGAACCATCCTGACCGAGCGATGTATGATGGTCAAATACATGATATCCAAAAGGTAACTGAAGTAGTAAGATCTGTTAAAGAAATACTAGAAAAACGTAATAATATGACTTTTAAGAAAGTTGCCATAGCAGCAGCTGGACGTGCGCTTAAAACAGAAAAGATAACAGTCGAGCGAGAATTGGAAATTGGAGAAGCCATTACACAAGAATTTATTAACAATGTGGAGATGGAAGGTATTCAAGTCGCACAAAGTCAAATAGAAGTGGATAAACGAACGGGTGAAAGTAGATATTATTGTGTTGGGTATAACGTATGTAACTACTTTATTGATAATGTGATGAATATCAATCCGAAGGGACATAGAGGTAGTCAACTTAAAATTGAATTAATTGCGACTTTTTTACCACATATTGTTGTGGATGGTTTGTATACTGTGGTCGATAGAGCGGGGCTTGAAGTCTTGAATATGACATTGGAGCCGATTGCTGCAATTAATGTCGCAATTCCACAGAACTTAAGACTGTTAAATCTAGCACTGGTTGATATTGGTGCAGGTACTTCGGATATTGCAATAACAAAAGAGGGTAGTGTTATTTCCTTTGGAATGGTTGCTGCTGCAGGAGATAAATTTACTGAAGAAATTGCAAAACATTTCTTATTGGATTTTGATAAAGCAGAAGCTCTTAAGATTCAACTGAATCAAAGTGATAACCATACTTTTACAGATATTATTGGTATGACACATCAAAAAACAACAGAAGAAATTGTTGAACCGATTAAAGATAAAATGATTGAAACAGCTGAAATGATTTCAAAACAGATTCTTGAATATAACGATAAAACACCAAGTGCAGTATTTTGTATAGGTGGCGGTTGTCAAATTCCAGGTTTTACTGATTTGCTTGCAGCAGAATTAGAACTGCCAAAAGAAAGAGTTGTCATTAAACCCGTTGAATCATTAGAAAAAATAGTATTTAAAACAGAAGCTTTAAAAGGTCCAGAGTTTATCACACCTCTTGGTATAGGTGTTACAGCGATTAAAGAAAAAGAAAATGATTTTCTTCAAATAATGGTTAATGAAAAATCGGTAAGATTATTGAATTCTAAACAACTCAATGTATCGGATGCTTTAATCTTAGTAGGTTATAGCGCAAGAAATCTTTTGCCTGAACGAGGTAGTTCTTTACTGTATACACTTAATAATAAGTCAAGGGTATTAAAAGGTGGACATGGTGTTGCTGCTAGAATATTTGTTAATGGCAGTTTGGCTAGTTTAGATTATAAACTTAGAAATAAAGATGTGATTCACATTGAATCTGGCATAAAAGGTACTGATGCTAGAATGATATTAAAAGAACTGGTACAACCACATGAGTTCATATTTAACGATGAACGTATGATTAATAAATACAATGTCAGGGTAAATGATAGAAACATAGATATTGATTATGATATTAATAGTGGTGATGATATCTCTTTTGAAGAAATGAGAACTGTAAAAGAATTACTTCGGTTTAGAGGAGTAGATCATAACGTTGTTGAGACCTATGTTAATGGTGAAAAAGTGACATTAGATCGATTGATTCAATCTAATGATATTGTTAGAACCAGACTCTTAGAGGAAAAAGCTGATTTATTAGACGTCATCAGTGAAGAAACTTTTGAAGCTATTGAAATTGAAGAAGATGTTATTATTTCTTATGAGCCAGAGGTAAAAGTTGTTGAAGAAGTATTCTATAATTACGAATTACTCGTCAATGGTGAACGTATTACAGTTGAAAATATTAACAGGAAAATGGTGTTTGTAGATGTGTTTGAGTACATTAATTTTGATATCAGTCGACCGCAAGGCATATTGGTATTAACTTTGAATGGACATAAAGCAAACTATACAGATTTATTAAAAAACGGAGATGTCGTAGAAATTATGTGGCGTCAAATGAAAGGTTAAACTATTGAGTATTTACTTATATGATAAAAGTGTGACATGTCCAATTTGTAGTCATCAATTCATGACAAAAAAAGTTAAATCTAAGAGTATTAAGGTTACAAAAAGAGATACAGATTTTAGAGCGGAATATGAGTTTGATAATCCGACTTTTTATGGTGTGGATGTTTGTCCAAATTGCGGACATGCAAGATTTGAAAGTGATTTTCAAGATGTTAATGAAGCAGCTAAAAAAGTCATTCAAGATAAAATTTCATCTAAATGGAAATCTAAGAATCTTTGTGGCGAACGTTCGGTTAACGATGCTGCAGAAGCTCATAAACTGGCACTGATCAACTATAATTTAACCCATTATAAACTAAGTACAATTGCAAAAGTTTGTTTAAGACTCAGCTGGTTTTATAAAGGTCTAGAGAGTGGTTTGGAAGAGCGTTTTGCAACGCATGCTTTAGAATCATATGAAAAAGCATATTCGACTGAGAATTTAGACGACAACCCAAAAGAAGAATTGACCATTTTATATTTATTAGGTGAACTCAATAGAAGAGCTGGTCAATATAAAAAGGCAATGGATTGGTTTGCTTTAAGTTTAAAGAGCCCTGTTATCAAACAGGAAAAATTCTTAAATGATTCAATCAAAGAGCAAATGATAATGTCTAAAAATGAATTCAAAAAACAAAAGGAGAAAGAAAATGGCTAAGATAGGATATTTGTCTATTATAACAGGTATACTCATTTTTATTGGATATGGTATGTATCAGTTAATGATTGACTTAAGTATGCCGTATATCTTAAAATTGGCTTTAATTCTAATTGTTTTGGGAATCATTGTTGTTATTGGTAAACAGATTTTCGATAGGAAAGCTGAAAAATCTGAAACTGATGATTATAAAAAATATTAGAACTTTTATGAGAACCCATTAGTGGGTTCTTTTTGTGTTATAATCTTTAATTGAAGTAAGTTTTAAAGGCTAAAACTGATTGTAATCCCACTTAGAGTTGTCTATAATGGTATTAGAGCAAAAAAAGGGGTGTGAAGATGGGTAAACTAGTGTTAGTAACTGGCGGAGCAAGAAGTGGAAAATCTACTTTTGCAGAAGCTGAAGTTAGAAAATTAAATCAAAAAACAGCTTATATAGCTACAGGCATAGCATTTGATGAAGCGATGAAAAGTAGAATAGAAAAACATGTGGCGCAGAGACCAAGTACTTGGACAACTTATGAAAAACCAACTCAAGTTCATGAGATTATTAATGAAGTCAGTCATGAACATGATGTGGTGTTATTAGACTGTATAACTGTACTTATAACCAACACCTTATTTCAAGATCAAATAGATTTTGATGGTATTGATGAAAAGACGGTAGATTTAACCGAAGAACGGATTCATAATGATATAAAAATGATGATTGAAATGTTTAGACAAACAGATATGACGGTTTATCTTGTGACAAACGAAGTGGGATCTGGTATTGTACCTGAGAATAGATTGGCGAGGATTTTTAGAGATTTTGCTGGTAGAACCAATCAATATATTGCATCAATTGCAGATGAAGTATACTGTGTGATCTCAGGTATACCTATGAAGATAAAGGGGCAATCATGAAACGACTAATCTTAATGTTACAATTTTTAACCAAATTACCTTTGCCATTTAAAATTGATGCAAAAGAGGAAGATTTTTCAAAAGGCATCATATATTTTCCAGTAGTAGGTCTTGTCATTGGAGCTTTAATGGCAGGCCTTTATATAGGATTAAGTGCAATAACCAATATTATGATAGCATCTGTATTGGTTATCGTATTTGAAATATTTATAACTGGAGGACTTCACTTAGATGGTCTAGCAGATTCTTTTGATGGTCTGTACAGTTATAGAGATAAAGACCGTATGCTTGAAATTATGAAAGACAGTAGAGTGGGTACAAATGGTGTTTTAATATTAATCGTAAACATTGTTTTAAAGATGGTTTTATTGATCTCGATAGATCCTGAAATGGTACCAACACTTTTACTGCTGATGCCAGTGGTATCTAGATTAATGGTGGTGTTGTTATCAGCGATTTCAAAGTATGCTAGAAACAATGGCATGGGGGGCTTTTTTATTGGTAAAACAACCAAATTACAATTGGTAATTACAATTATTTTGGTTCTTGTCATGCATTTGATTTACTTAGAAGGATTATTTTTATTAGGAATGATTATTATACTTACATTAATTTATAGATATCATGTCTATTCAAAAATTGATGGCATAACAGGGGATGTACTCGGTGCAGTCGTTGAGATGAGTGAAGTATTTTATTTGATGTTGTATGTATTATTTTTAGGAGTGTAGATGCAAGTATATTTATTAAGACATGGGGAAACTGTCGGCAATTTCAATGGACAGTATGCAGGTGTAACAGATACACCATTAACTGAAAAAGGCAAAACTCAAGCAGTGGACGCACATTTAAGATTTGAACACACTGAATTTGATGTAGTTTTATCTAGTCCGTTAGCTAGAGCGCTTGATACAGCTCGTGTGGTAACGGACCAAAAAATTATTGAACTAGACGGTTTAATGGAAATGAATTTTGGAAAATTTGAAGGTATGACTTATGAAGAAATAAAAAAGTCATACCCTGAAGAAGTAAAGTCTTGGTCTGAAACAACTGAAGATTATACATTCCCAGAAGGTGAGAGCTTAAGAGGGTTTTATCATAAAGTAGTAGAAGTATATCAAACCATACTCCGTACTTATGATGTAGAAAAACTTTTAATCGTAGCACATTCAGGTGTTATCAGAAGTATTTTGGCTCATGAAATATCAGAAAGTTTCGATCATTATTGGAAATATAGTATAGATAATTGTAAAGTAGCCATCATAGAATATACTGATCGTTATCATTATCTTAAAGCATTAAACATTTAGGAGACTTAAATGAGGGTTTTATTAGCTGGTACGAGTAGCGATGTTGGTAAAACAACGGTTGTACTTGGTATTATGAGAGCATTAAAAAATAGAAACTTAAAGGTTCAAGGTTATAAAGCAGGACCTGATTATATTGATACAGCCTTTCACACATTTGCAACAGGTGTGCCATCAAGAAATTTAGATACTTGGATGTTAGAAGAATCTGTAATCACCTCTCTAATCAGCAAACATTCTGCATCAGCAGATATTGCTATAATGGAAGGTGTTATGGGAATGTATGATGGTGCTGATGTTAAAACTATGATTGGGAGTTCCGCTCACCTTGCCAAAATGACAAAAACACCTGTAATTTTGGTAATCAATGGTAGTGGTGTAGCAGCAAGTGCTGCAGCTATGGTGCTTGGCTTTAAGATGTTTGATCAAGACGTTGATGTAAAAGGCGTTATTGTGAATAAAGTGAGTGGCGAAGCACATTATCAATTGATTAAAGAAGCAATTGAGTATCATGTGGATATCCCGTGTTTAGGATATTTGACTAAAAATGAAAATATTTCTTTAAAGAGTCGCCATTTGGGATTGATTCCAAGTGTTGAAGTAGATGCTTTAGATGATAAAATAAATGAAGTTGCAGCTATGATTGAAGAAACTGTAGATTTGGATGTGTTACTTTCGATTGCTAAAACTGCTTATATACATGACTCTATAATAGAAAATAACTCAGAATATAATCTTAGAATTGGAGTGCCATATGATTCGGCATTTAATTTCTATTATCAAGATAATTTAGAGTTATTAGAAGATATGGGGTGTACACTTGTTCGGTTTAGTCCGATAAAGGATGAAGCATTACCTGAAGGATTAGATGGGCTCTATATTGGTGGTGGTTTCCCAGAAGTGTTTGCAAAAGAACTTTCAGAGAATATAACCATGAAGAAATCTATGAAAACTGTTATAGAGGCAGGCTTACCGACTTATGCAGAATGTGGTGGACTGATGTATTTAACATCGTCAATCAAAACCTTAGAAGGTGAGTCTTATGAGATGTTAGGTATCTTTGATAATACATCTGAAATGACTAAAAGATTACAACGATTTGGATATGTCAATGTTTCTTTGAATGGTGATACGGTTATTGGTGACAAAGGATTATCTTTTAAAGCACATGAATTTCATCGTTCGGTTGTTGTTGATAGTACTTCAGATGCAAAAATGTATGACATTAAAAAAGAAAGAAAACTCGAACAGAAAACTTGGCAATGTGGCTATATGAAGTATAATTGTTTAGGGGGATACCCTCATATACATTTCTATAGTAATTTAGAGGTTGCAAAAGGTTTTTTAAACAGTTGTAAAACATATAAAATGGAGAAAAAACAATGAAGAATAAATCACTTATGATACAAGGTACTGCTTCATCAGTCGGTAAAAGTATTTTAACCGCTGCATTCTGTAGAATATTTAAACAAGATGGATATACTGTAGCACCGTTTAAATCTCAAAATATGGCTTTAAATTCATTTATTACTGATGAAGGGCTTGAGATGGGACGTGCACAAGTTGTACAAGCTGAGGCTGCTGGTGTGATACCACATGTACTGATGAATCCAATATTGTTAAAGCCATCTACAGACAAGAATGCACAAGTCATCTTTATGGGTAAAGTACATAAGAATATGAGTGCTGTAGAATATCATGAATTTAAACCTGAATTAAAAGGTATGGTCAAAAAAGCATACGATCAATTAGCGGATCAATATGATATTGTTGTTTTAGAAGGAGCAGGTAGTCCTGCTGAGATAAATCTTAGAGAAAATGATATTGTAAATATGGGTATGGCAGAGCTATCGGATTCACCGGTTATATTAGTTGGTGATATTGATAGAGGTGGTGTATTTGCATCTATTTACGGTACCATCAAATTATTGACTGAGGATGAACAAAAGCGTGTAAAAGGTGTGATAATCAATAAATTTAGAGGTGATATCGAGATTCTAAAAAGCGGTTTGGATATGATTGAAGAGTTAACAGGGGTACCTGTTTTAGGGGTTGTACCCTACACACATTTGAGAATCGAAGATGAAGACAGTTTATCTGAACGTTTTAGATTTGATCAAGAAAAAGAAGGTCTGTTAAAAGTTGAAATACTTTATTTACCTCATGTTTCGAACTTTACAGATTTTAATATATTTGAAACACAAGAAGATGTTAATGTACGTTATGTGATGCGTGGTCAGTCTATTGGTGATCCAGATTTACTAATCATTCCAGGATCTAAGAATACGATTGAAGATCTTATTTATCTTAGAAACTCTGGATTGGAAGAGCAGATTATTCGCCTTTCAAGAAAAGGTAAACGAATTGTTGGTATATGTGGTGGGTATCAGATTCTAGGAAATCAATTGTCAGATCCTGATCATACAGAGAGTGCCATTACAGATATTCACGGATTAGGGCTATTAGATATTGATACCGTATTTGAATCTGAGAAAACAACGACTCAAGTAAAAGGTCAAATTTCTTCAGAGCTTATTTCTAATTTAAAAGGCAAAGAAATTGCTGGTTATGAAATTCATATGGGTGTTACGACTTTAGGTGAACATGCCAAACCATTTGTAGAAATTACAGAGCAACTAGATGAAAAAGTATCGATTTTAGATGGTGCGATTTCAGACAATGGCAAAATCTTTGGTAGTTATATTCATGGTATTTTTGATGATATTGAGTTTACTAGAGCCTTTTTAAATGAAATCAGAGCTGAAAAAGGTTTAGATGGTGTGGATTCTAAAGTTCAAAGTTTTGAAGACTTTAAAGAATTAGAATATGAAAAGTTAGCAGATGTGGTTAGAAAACATGTGGATATAGACAAAGTATACGAAATTGTAAAAGGCTGGTAGAATGATACAAATTATTTTAGGATATACAATGGATCTCTTTATAGGAGATCCTTATTGGCTCTTTCATCCTGTGAGATGGATAGGGCAATTAATTTTATTATTGGAAAAACGACTTTTGAAAGAAGAATCAGGTAAAAAACAAAAAATTAAAGGCTTGTTACTTTTAATCATTGTATCAAGTCTATCTTTTATGATACCCTTTTACTTATTGAGACTTGCTTTTAAAGTTCATATCTTTTTAGGGCTCTTCTTAGAAGCTTTTATGATTTATCAAATATTTGCAACGAAGTGTTTGGATGTAGAAACAAAGAAGGTTTATAAAGCATTAAAAAGTGGAGATATCAAAGCAGCTCGAAAGGCCATCTCTTATTTGGTGAGTAGAGATACAGAAACTATGACCGATGAGGATATTATTAAGGCGAGTATTGAGACGATTGCTGAGAACCTTGGAGATGGTGTGATTGCACCCATGTTCTTTGTTGTTATCGGTGGTGCGCCACTCGGTTGGTATTATAAGAGTGTGAATACCTTAGATTCTATGGTCGGTTATAAGAATGAGAAATTTACTCATTATGGTTACTGTTCTGCTAAATGGGATGATGTTTTAAACTACATTCCAGCGCGGTTAACAGCGCTTTTTATTTTAATCGCAGGTCTTTTCTTAAGACTGAATCTTAAAAATGGGCTAAAAATATTGAAAAGAGATAAACACAATCATTCAAGTCCTAATAGTGCTTTTCCTGAGTCGGCAGCTGCTGGTCTACTAAATATACAACTTGGAGGCAAAGCGAGTTACTTTGGTGAAGTATCTATGAAACCGACGATGGGGGATAAAAATAAAATAATCCATGTAGAAGACTTATATAAAATGAAACAATTATTGTATGTAACTTCTGGTATTGGACTTTTTATTTTGTTATGTTGTAGAAGTTTTTGGGAGTTGTTATGATAAAAAAACATGGTGGTAATGTATATAAGTTTGCAAAAGAACATCAAATAAATGTTGAAGATATAATAGACTTTAGTGCCAACATCAATCCTTTTGGATTATCAGATGTTGTAAAAGAAGCCATACCTTCGATGTTTGACAAAGTATTAAATTATCCGGATCCCAATTATATGGATTTGAAAGAAGCCATTTCAACATTTGAGAATATATCAGAAGATCAAATTGTTTTAGGGAATGGTGCGATTGAATGCATATTTTTATTGGCAGAACATTTGAAAGCAAAACAACTGGTTATTCCAGTTCCAACATTTGTGGAATACGAAAGAGCTTTTTCTAAATATCAGACAGAAATCTGTTACTATAAAATGAATGATATGACTTTAGATATAGATCATTTAATTGAGTCGTTTTCAGATCAAGTAGATGCTGTGATTATCTGTAATCCAAATAATCCAAAAGGTAGTCCTCTTAAAAGAACAGCTTTACAAAAGGCTCATACAAACCCAAGACCCAGTTATTTTCAACAGCGGTGAACTTGCAGATTCTCTTTCAATGGAACACCTGACACGTTCAGGACAGGAATTCATCCCATGGATTGGAAACACCGAAAACGGTTACTTATTCATGCTCACAAAAAGCGACAATGTGGATGATATTCTGGACC
>JABXKX010000219.1 GCA_013619035.1 Peptostreptococcaceae bacterium | reverse complement strand
ACAGTTCGTAGAGCACTCGTTCCTTTATATTCATATATTCTTACTTATTAATAGGTTTTAAATTAATATATGTCTCTGAATTAAATATCGTACCATCTCCTGCAAACTGAACGAAACCTTCATACTTATCATCTCTATAAGCATTATAGTATCCTTGGTAATAAAGCGGGATATATGGTGCATCATCAAATATAATTTGTTGAGCTTTATGAACTGTTGCCATACGCTCATCATCATTAACTTGAGTAATTTGTAAATCAACTAATGCATCATACTCAGGATTTGAGTACATAACTTCTTGACGGCCACCAATTTGATCAGTTGTTAATACAGTTAAGATAAAGCCTGGATCATAACCTGGTGTCCAACCCCAAATATACATATCAAAATCACAGAATGTATCTGAATCTAAATCCATAGTTGCGCCTAAAGTAGAACCATCCATTGGTTCAATCTTAATACCAATACCTACTTCTTCTAACCATTTTACTAAGAATGGTGTACTATCTCTGTAATGCCAAGCATAACCATCTGTCAATAACGCCAATCTAAATAATAATTGTTCGCCTTGATCATTGGTTCTTACTTCTACTTCTCTACCATTGATATCGATTGTCTCAAACTTAGTGAATCCTTCACCTTCTAATAATGCAATTGCTTTATCAGGATTATAGTTATGTTCAATATCTAAATGCCATTTTCCTGCAGATTTAGGTACAATTGTAGTACCAGCATAACCTACACCTTTAAGTACTTTATCTACTAAATCTTGTTTGTTAAGAGCATAATCTATTGCTCTACGAATATTTGTATTCAATAATAATGGGTTACCTTTAGAAGAAGGGTCATCATAAGAGTTGATTCCTAATTCGGTAAGTTTTGGTTGCATATTCTTTATAACAACAACATTTTCTTCGTTAGCTAATGCTTCAGCTTGTGTACCACTTGGAGAGAACATATCAATAGTTCCTGCTTTAAACGCTTGGAACATTGTATCTGAGTTTTCAAATAAAATGTATAACAAACCGTTAACATATGGTTTTTGTCCCCAATAGCCTTCGTATCTTTCATACTCTAAACTTGTATCTTGAGGATTAAATTCACCAACAAGTTGCCATTCACCTGTACCCACTGGTGTTTCATTTGTAAAAGCTAACATCTCTTGAACAGACATTTTGCCCCAAATGTGTTCAGGTAAAATTTTAATTACTGCAAGAGGCGTATTTAGGAAATTGGCTATTGGTGTCTTTGCAGTTATTGTTACTTCATAATCACCTGTTTTTTCAATTGTATCAATTGATTTTACATCTGCTTTTCTACTGAAAGTAGCACTGTCATCATCTCTACTATCAATGATTGAACCATAAGTAAATACAACATCATCAGCATCAAACGTTTCACCATCTTGCCAAGTAATGCCTTCTCTTATTTTAATTGTCCAGATAAGGCCATCCTCTGAAACGGTCCAAGAATCAGCCAATTTACCAACATACTCAAGAGATGTTGCATCTTGTACAGCTAATGTCTCGTACATATACATTGCATCATGATCCGCTTGATTGGTTTGAGTAAACGGGTTTGAATTTGTTGGAAATGCAGTCATACCTAAGTTAATAACATGAGTTTCACCAGATACTTCCGAACCGGTTCCATCACTTGAGTTAGTTGTACCTGCTGAATCGTTCGTCGCGTCATTATTATTTCCACTGCAACTTACGAGTCCGATTAACAGTACGATGACCAATAACATACTTAGTACTTTTTTCATACTTATTACCCCCTGTAATATTCGTTGACTTCCAATTATATTTAGCAGTTCAAAGCTCTAAGGTCAAAGGCAACCCTTTTTAGCTATGAACTGGTCAAATAACATCCTAGTAATGTTTGGTGCAAATCTATAGGACTCATGGTCACTATAATAAATTTTATCTTTAAAGTCCTTTGTAAATACGACAACTATAAAATCACCGAACGGTGTAAAAATAACACCACCATCATTTCTACAATTGTCCATTGAACCGCTCTTTGAAGCGATTTTTAAAACCTCTTCTTCGCCTGTATTTTCCGCATCCAAGAGCCACTGCGGCAACTTCCTGCTTAACAGACTGTTATAATGTTGTTTAGATAATATATCAAGCATTTCACAACATAATTTTTTGGTGTATATAGAACCTTTATATATCATTTCAAACAATTGACCATATTCTCTTGCGGTCGTTTGTCCGAGTCGACTATATTGGTCAAAATCGAGTTTATTGAATAGTTTTGTCTGACTAAACCCCAATACGCAAATATGGTCATTGATTGTAGAAAGACCTATTAAATCAATCAACATATTGGTTGCAATATTATCGCTCACTATGATCATCAAAGTAGCAACATCTCTAATCGGTAATTCTAAACCAACACTCAAAGACTGTAAGATACCACTGCCATTAACATGATGTTCTTTTTTATAAGTCAGTTGGTTATCTAAATCTAGGTTTCCTTGATTGACTTCATGCATCAACGCTGCCAAAATAAATGTTTTTATACAACTTGCACTTTCCCACAATTCATCTGAATTGACTTCAATATTGGATTTAAAATCATTCGCATAGACCGCGTACCTGCCACTAAAACTCTTCATTTCATAATCAATTCTATTGATTAAATCAAATACCATTATCGCCTCCACAGAATAAAATATTAGTCCACGCTTTATGGTTCTTATTATCAACACATTCAATCCTAAAAAACCTAACGTCGTCTTCTAAAACAAAGTGATTGTGATTGGTATCTAATATACCAATAGGATCCATATTTGATCCATAGGTATATACTAAACACTTTTTAATATCGTTAGCATCTATCATAATATTATTCTCATCAACCATAATTTTGTTGATGACCGCTCCAGTAGAAGCATAGAATTTCTTGTCTTTAATAGCTTTTATAACATTAAGATTGGAAATATCTTGATTTTCAAGGATGATAAATCCTTTGAAGTTCTGATATAGACCATTCTCGTCTATTAATTGATGTGTATCATCTACTGCAGTTAACACTAGATTATGTGTGATGATTAGTTTCTCAAAATAATCTGACGCATCACTTTTGGCCTTCGCATTGTAAACTTCTATACCATCATAGTGTAATAACTCAGCCATAATCTCTAATGGTATTAAATTATTTTTGGGGTGGGCAATGATGACAATATTTCCAAAAGACTTTATCTCATCAATAAGTTGTTGTACTTGACATAACTGTGTATAAAACAAACTTTTATACGTATTGTCATCATGCCCAATGTAAGTTGCCTCGATTGTTTGATCTTGAAGACTCAGAAGATGAAAATGAATTCTTTCATACCCCTCTAAATCCAAGTAACAGTTATACTCACACCCATTTAATATAACAAAATCCTCTAATAAATGAGTTTGATTGTAATATACTCTATGATCAGTAATACCAATAAAACTGTAATGCTCTCTTTTATACAGTTCAACCAATTCTTCAACTGTAAACTCGCCATCAGTACGGGTTGTATGTGAATGAATATTCCCTTTTATATGTTTAGAAAAATCTATTGAGTATTTAATAGCATTTCACCTGGTCTTTCATTGGTTAATCTACCACTAGAAATAACCACTTTGCCATTGACTATGACATATTCAATGCCTTTTGATTTCTGTATTGAATTTTGAAAAGTCGCTACATCTTCAATCGTCTTTTCATCAAATATAGTTATATCAGCATATTGTCCAACGACTAAACTGCCTCTATCTTTTAAGCCAATATATTTAGCTGGTAAGCTGGTCATTTTTCGAATTGCATTTTCCAAACTCATTAAGTTTAAGCTTCTATTTAACTTCAAGAATCTAGGGAAAGTGCCATAGTTCCTTGGGTGAGGCATACCCATAACCTTCTGATACTCTAAACTAAGTGCACTGCCATCACTGATAACAGCACAATCCTCTCTTTTCATAATTTCTAGTATATCTTGCTCCTCCATTGTGAAACGTATGGTTGGCACTGAACAATTTGTATGTTCCAATAAATAGATGACTGTTTCAGCTTCTGACTTTTCTAACATCTCACTTATTTCTCTAATGTTTTTCCCATCTGCTTCTGGTAAAAAGCCATTCGTTGAGACAACCAAAACCCGATCCAGTCCCATCTTAAAACTGTTACTAGATTCTATACCTTTAATGACATCATCTCTGATAGTAGCAAATCGATTTAACATCTTTTCAATACCACCATCATGAACCCAATTCGGTAAAACAGCAGACAATCCTGTTGCTGATGCCTCATAAGGATACTGTTCAAAAGTTATATTAATCCCTTCGAAACGTGCAGCGTCAATTAATTCAAGTAATGCTTTTGCTTTATACCAATTGCCGTATCCCAATTTCATATGAGAAATATGAACATGTGCTTTAGATTGTCTTCCAATTTCTATGAGCTCTTCAACCGCTTCAAATACATGGTCATTTTCATTTCTTATATGAGAAGTTACTATCTTATTGTGTTTCTTTACGATTTTTGCCAATTCAATATACTCATGACTATCTGCAAACATACCCGGTGCATAAGCTACGCCTAAGGACAAACCAAAAGCACCGCTTGTTAACTCTCTATCTAATAATACTTTCATCTCTTCTAACTGAACATCTGAAGCCAAAACATCATCATATCCAACAACCGATACTCTAAGTGCACCATGACCTATATATGTTGCCCAATTAATTGTTTTGTATAATTCTTTGGTTTTAGCTACAAATGATTTTAAAGAGCCAGATGCATAACTATTCATAGGTTCATCACTCAAATAACTTTTCAGTCGATCAAATCCATCTTCAGTACTTGGATAATATGAGAAACCACAACAGCCTACCAATTCAGTTGTAACACCCTGATACAATTTGCTTTCACATAGTTCATCTTCAATAAATGAAACATCTGAGTGCGTATGCATATCAATGAAGCCCGGTGCTACAATTAACCCCTTTACATCAAGTGTTGTTGCATCACTTTTTATATGATTAGAAATTTTAGTAATTTTCTGATCTTTGATGCCTATATCACCTGTAAATCTCTCGTTATTTAATCCCGTGATAATCGTGCCACCTTTTAAAACTAAATCAAACATCCCTTTATTCCTCACCACTTAATAGCCATCAGCCGTATTTTTATTCACACTTGCTTAATCTTTATACATGCAATTTCCATGCCAATACATCATTTTTATACTTTTCTATAATCACTGGAATGCCTCTGACTCACTTAACCGACCCATTAAAAAGTTTAAAAAGTTCTCGCCTAACACCTTATTGATTACAGAATTCGAATGACCTCTTTTATATAATATCTCACTTATTTTATTGGTGTCTTCATGTGATATTAGAACATCTAATTGTTTACCATTGTCATAATACGGTGTACACAAATCAAATCCTAATCCCACACACTGCTCACCACCAACTGATATTATATGTTCAATATGATCACACAACACTTCTAAACTCTGTTTATCTGTATCCTGAGATACGATTGAATTATAGCTATTTACTCCAATAACCCCACCTCGTTTTGAAATAATACGAATTTGATTATCGGTCAAATTTCTCGGAATATTATTTAAGGTTCTTGTATTGGAATGTGATGCAATAAAAGGCCCCTCAAAATAGTCACACAGATCAGAAAAACCAGTATCATTAAGATGACTTACATCAAAGAAATACCCAAGTGCATTGGCATGTTTTACAACATCGATACCGAAGGGGGTCAAACCACCTTTTATGCCTTCTTTAGGATTTCTAAAATAACTACCATCTGCTACATTATTTCTTCGACTCCATGTTAAGCCAAGTCCTCTTACACCAAGATCATAGAACACATCTAATAAGCTGATTTCACGGTGGATAGGTTCTGCACCTTCTAAAGACAATAGAACACCAATTTTATCTGAATGCATTAATGCTTGGATCTCTTCTTTCGTTTTAACCAATACAAAATGTAAACTCTCATTGATATCATCTTTCACAGCTTGTATTTGCAACAATGCTTCTCTTAAAGCCAAATCTGTCATATCGGTCTCTATGAATATCGCAGCGATTACAAGTTTAAAATGAGCCTTATATAACGGTGTAAAAAACTCCGTTTCCAAAATATTAGATTGTCCTTTTTTCCTTCTATTTCTTATGATGCCACCTAAATCGAAATGTGCATCAATGGAAAATGTTTTCTGTTTAAGATTCATTTTTTTTCCTCTTTGGTTTGATTACATACATCACTAAATTCCACGCTTTCATTAGTTCTCGAAGTTTGTAATATCTTTTTACCTCATCCGTTGATTGAGAGGCAGGATCATTTACAATCACATAAGTCTCTTCGCGTTGAACAAATCCTCGAACGACTAATAAGTGACCACTTGGATAAGCCTGTGGTGCATTATTGATGTCATCTTTTTCTTTTGTGTTAACTGAAAGAACAATCGGTATGCCTTGCTGAATATAACCCATTATGACCTTTGGAGAACTACAGTACTCTACCCTTGCATCAAAGCCTCTCTCTGCAACATAAGCCATGTTATAAGACCAGTTTCCATATATATCTTCTCCCTGATCCAAGGAACCTTGAGCAACATCTATTGGATCAAAGTTCATACCGTAATAATTTGTAACCATCGTTACAGCTGCTGGAGAACAAACTATAGAGCTGATATCATGAATCAGCATTTGTGAAATCATAGGTACTTCTATGTCGATATTGATGTCTAAGTCATTACTTATGGCATCATAAACTATCTTTTCAGTCTTAATAGAAACATGTACTAATGAGACTTTAGGCGAAGGCAACTCTGCGAAACGCCTACTTAAAACAATCTGATATTGAAACTGACTGAGAGGTTCTCTACACACAATCTCATCAATCATCATAAAAGCTATTTCATCTGACTGATTGGCTACACTACCTTTGTTAAATCCTAAATCAGACCATTTACCATAACTAAACCACTGAGACCATTTGTCTTTAAATACTCTAATTTTAACTTCAACATATGTATGTCTAACCGTTTGACATTGCCAAGATGCAACTAACTTTTTAAAGGTCTCTACTTCACATACTTCAGAAATATAATGACCTTCCAAAACATTCTCTTGGAGTTGTAAATCACTATTACAAAATACTTGATCAAAGATACCTTTTTGAAACTCTTCTTCCGAAAATATTATATTCATTAAGTTCATTGTCCTTTCACTTGATATGATTAATATCTGCAATTACCATGCCAAAGCTTCAATCATTCTAACTGGGACATTCGAATATTTTGACAACCTTCTTATTCCGCATTTTCGGAAATAACCTCTCTGTATATTGCAAATATTCAGAAAAATGCTCATTCCGTCTTTTCGGAAAAAAACAAAAAAATAAAACAGATGTACATAAATAATGTACATCTGTTGCACTTAGTGACTATACAACGTTTTCACATTCTTCCGAAATTACGGAATCTTTCTTTTTTCAATCTCTTTTATTTTCTCATATAGCTTTGTTTTCTTAATTTTTAATAAATCCATTGCTGCTATTTTATCTCCACCAGTATAGACCAACACTTGATCTATTACATCTAACTCCATTTCATGCGTTAAATCCTTCAAAGATTTATTCAACACAGCTTCATTAATATAGTTTTTCTGAGTAATTTGAATATTAATATGATCCGCTAACAACACCCTATCTTCACATAAATTCACTGCTCTTTCTAGAACATTCTCAAGCTCTCTAATATTCCCTGGCCAATCATACATAGACATTTTTTCAAAAGCTTCTGCTGATACAGACTTATTGGTAACACCAACTTTCTGAGCTATCTTTGGTAATAAAACATTTACCAATTCATGAATATCCTCTGATCGTTCTCTTAATGAGGATTGTTTAATAGGAAAAACATTAATACGGTAATATAAATCCTCTCTAAAGAGACCGTTTTTAACATCTTGTCCAAGGTTTCTATTGGTTGCAGCTATAATACGAACATCTACTTTTACTTCTTCTTCACCACCTACACGGTAAAAAGACTTGTTTTGTATTGCATTTAATAACTTAACCTGAATCGATTTTGAAAGTTCTCCTATTTCATCTAAAAAAATTGTACCCCCATGAGCAAGTTCAAAATAACCTTTCTTCCCTTTGTTACTGGCACCTGTAAAAGCACCTTTTTCATAACCAAACATTTCACTTTCTATGAGTGTTTCTGGTATCGAGTTACAGTTAACTTCTATAAAAGGCTTTGCTTTTAAATCAGAAGCTTCATGTATTGCTTTTGCTAAAATACTCTTACCCGTACCACTTTCGCCAAGTATCAGTACAGTCGACTTAAAACAACTCGCTTTATAAGCCAATCGTTTGGTTTCCATGATGCGTTGACTTGATCCAACAATAGTACTGAAATAACTATCATATTTCTTTTTATCATCTAAAGCTGCTGTTGCTCTTTCAAGCTTCTTATAAGCCATGTTCCTTTGATTTTCAGCGAGTTGTAATCTTGTCATATCACTGATTAAAAGTGTTGCACCAATAATTTTACGGTTTCTAATCATCGGAATTAATGTTGAAATAATGCTGATACCATTGATAGTGCCACTTTTTCTGGTATAACTTCCTTTCTCACCTTTAGAACATAAAATCAAATCATGTATGATTTCTTCTTCTTCATGGAAAGTTTTTATATGTGCATTTAAAACACCTAACTCATTGTATCCTTTTACTTTTTCTCGGAAACTACCACCTTTAATAAAGTCTTTTAAATCTTCTTTCCAAAGTGTATAACCACCCATTTGATAGAATTTAACTTTATGTGTTTTGCTGTCTAGAATAACAATATGATTGAAGTAGTTGTTAAAGTAATACCTATAGTTTTCTTTGTTTACTGAAATATCAACATACCGTTCGCTATAGTCAATTTTCGACTGAAAACTCACACCTAAAAAAGTATCGTCCATGATAAATTGATCAACTAAATTATCTGCATGTTTGATTTTGCTTCTTCCTACTTTTTGAGTTAAGTACTGTCCTACAGCCAATAACGTGGTGCCTTTTTCTATATCTAAAAAATCTATACCCAATGATTTTAGATCTTTACTGTTAATGCCACCTTTATCCGCCCCAAATGAGGTATAAGCAAGGATTACAATATCACCCTTTTCTAATTTGCCACTATCATGACTGTTAAAACAGTTTCTTCTTGCACCAAGCATTTCTTTTGCTTTTGTATTATAAGTATTGATGATACCGGAATCGTTAATGGTAATAACGCCTTCATTCATTTCATCAATAAAATCATTTACTTTTAATTCATGTTTAGCCATAATTACCTCCAATTCTAATATAGCACTAAATATCAGATGTGACTATATTCAAATCAGATCAGATTTATGGCATCATTATTGCATTATTAATTAGAAACTTTTAATATCATCAAGGAGAAAACTTATGAATAATTTAACCTGGGATGGGTGTGATGTCATCCAACTCGCTCAAAAATATGGCACACCTCTATACGTGCTTTCAGAAAACATGATTCGAACGAAATGTCGTATCATAAAAAAAGACTTCTTAGAAAAATACGACAATACAAAAGCGGTCTATGCTTCAAAGGCTTTTCTAACATTGGCCATGTGTAAACTCATTAACAACGAAGGGCTAGGACTTGACGTTGTTTCAGGAGGCGAACTCTATACAGCAATCAAAGCCAAATTTCCAGTTCATATGATAGAATTTAATGGCAATAACAAAAGTTATGAAGAACTAGAAATGGCAATTGATTATCAAATTGGAAGAATCATAGTTGATAATGATCATGAACTTGATTTAATTGAAACTATTTGTAAAGAAAAAAATAAGACCATCCCAATATTATTTAGAATTGTGCCAGAAACAGAAACCGCTACTCATGACTATATCTCAACAGGCCATAAGTCTTCAAAATTCGGTATCAATTTAGATCCGAATATCATATTTAAAACTATACAAAAAGCCGTTGATAGTCCTTACGTTGTTTTTAAAGGCATTCATTTTCATGTAGGATCTCAGCTTCATATAAACAGCAGTCATAAAAATGCCATCTACAAAACGTTACATCTTATTCTAGATATAAAAAATAGAATGGACATATCAGTTGAAGAGCTGAATATTGGTGGTGGTTTTGGGATAAAATATACAGAAGAAGATGATGTTAAACCTCTAAGTTATTTTATTGATCCAGCAGTTGAAATCATTGATAATTATTGCGCTAAACATAATCTTATAAGACCGCAAATTATCATCGAACCCGGTAGGTGGATTGTCGGCGAAGCCGGCATCACCTTATATGAAATTGGATCTATTAAAACAAACGGTACTAAGAAGTTCGTAAGTATCGATGGTGGTATGTCAGATAATATAAGACCATCGTTATATCAAGCTAAATACAGTGCAGACATTGCCAATAAGATAGACCAGACAAAAGATGATTTAGTTTCAATTTCTGGTAAATTTTGCGAATCTTCGGATATTCTTATAAAAAATATACTGTTACCTAGAGCGGAAAGTGGAGATATCCTGGCTGTTTACAGCACTGGTGCATACACTTATTCCATGGCAAATAATTACAACAGACAAAATATACCAAGTGTTGTTTTAGTTGATAATGGCAATAGCCATATCATTGTTAAACGGCAGACATATGAAGATCAAATCAGAAACGAATTGATCCCAAACCACTTGGAGGACAAATGATAAAACCAAACGCATTAAATATTGGAGATGAAATTGCAATCATTGCCCCTTCTTCACCAATTGAGCAAACTAAAATTAATGAGATAAAAATAACGATAGAACGCTTAGGCTTTAAGCCAATATTCTTAGAAAGTTGTTATCAAACACATGGACACTTCGCTGGTACCGATAATCAAAGACTCAATGACTTACATGAAGCATTTAAGAATCCTCAATATAAAGGCATCTTATGTTTAAAAGGTGGTTATGGTACCCCGCGCCTTTTAAACAACATCGATTACGAATTAATCAAAGCCAATCACAAAGTGTTTATAGGTTATTCTGATATAACAGGTTTACATATAGCATTTAATAACCTTAATTTAATAACCTTTCACGGACCTATGGCATCGTCAACATTCAATGAAACATATACAATTAACTCATTAATAAATGCCGTTACCTCTTCTCAGCCTTTAGGAGAAATTCTAAATCCCGAAAACGAGGAAATGAGTACTTTGATGCCGGGTAAATGTACGGGCTCTATTGTTGGGGGTAACTTATCGTTATTGGTCAGTACACTAGGCTCACCATATGAACTTGATACCAAAGGAAAGATACTCTTTATTGAGGAAGTGCATGAACCGGTTTATAAGATTGATCGCATGTTAACCAGTTTAAAACTTGCTCATAAATTTGATGACTGTGTCGGTGTTATTTTAGGAACCTTTACCGGATGTCAGCCTGAGTATAAAAATCATAAAAAAAAGGACTTAGATTTAGTAACGGTCTTTCAAGAAATCATTTGTCCCTTTAATAAACCAACGGTTATAAATTTCAGAGCAGGTCATAATTTCCCTCAGCCAACATTTCCATTAGGTGTACTTGCAGTTTTAGATGCAAATAAAAAGAAGATTATTATGACTGAGTCTGCTACAAAGGAGTCTCAATGAAAACATTATTAAATGACATCAAACAAATATTAGGAGCTGATTTTTCATTAAAACTTGAAACCAATTATTCAGAGGAAACACTCTCATATTTGTCACATCAAGGAACCAATCCAGCAAGTATTGTTAAACTATATATTTTATATGCAGCTTTGGTTCAAATTGACAAAGAAATCATTTCTTTAACAGATGAAGTATTAATACCTGAAAAGGAAGTTGTACCCGGTTGTGGTATTATTCAAGTTCTTCAGCAGAGACAGTATACAATCCACGATCTGATAATGCTAATGATCACCATTAGTGATAATACTGCTACGAATATTTTAATTGACATATTAACACTGGAGGTGATTCAAAATAATATCCAATCCATTGGCATCAATGAAACTTTTATTCGTCGGAAACTTTATCATATAAAGCCTGGCATTTTTAATGAATCAACTACATCTGATAGCAACAAAATCTTAAAGGCACTATATTACGGCATTGGAATCAGTCAGAGTATGAGTCTTTACGCACAAGATGTTCTATCCAAACAACAACTGAAGAATCTCGGTAAAGAGTTAATAGAATGTCCAAACTGTCACCTTTTAAAGAGTAATAACACCTGTGACTGTGGTGTCTATTTCGGAGACGTGGATGGTGATATCGTTCGAATCCTCAGTAAATCTGGTGAAATTACGGGTCATATTCACGACGCCTGTATTATGC
>JABXKX010000592.1 GCA_013619035.1 Peptostreptococcaceae bacterium | reverse complement strand
ACTATTTGAAATAATTCCTTGAATTTAAACTCTCTTCTTAGAATTAGTATTTGCATAAATATGAATGTATAATTCAGTATCATCGTCCATTCTCCTAGTGTCAGAGTTGGATATTTCATATTTACTGCATAAGTTATAGTATTTATTGGCGTTATTCCAATAGAACTTACAATTGAAAGTACAATTCCTAAGGCCGATAAATACAAACCTATTAGTAATAACATTCCCTTTTTAACTTTTATCATTTTATTCACCTCAAATTTCATAGTTAGATATATAATTTTTCCATTATATTCTATTTAGTAGTTCATTAAGAATATCAATAAATTCCTTCTTAACTTCCTTGAATTCCTTGAATGACAGATCATATCGCTCTGCTAATTGAAGTTTGTTTACTCCATCAATATCTAATAGTACTTTCATTTCATAACTAAGCATAGCATCGTCAATTTCATCTATTGCTTTTCTCTCTTCATCTGTCAAATCAACTATTTTATATGCTTTATATATTGTAGTTTGGAGTTTTACTTCAATTTCTAAATATCCACTCAATAGTTTTTTAACTGGCCTTGTAACATCTGATATATATGCTTCAGATGCATCATGAAGTAAACATGCGAGTTGAATTTTTTCTGATAATCCTTTATTTTTTGCTTCATAAGCACAATTAATCGAATGTTGACCTACACTATAAAAGTGTGAGTAATGCCCATTAGCTCTGCACAACATTGATAAAGCATGTGCAATATCAACAATTTTAATTTCTTCGATTAGTGGATCCAAAGGCCAAAATTCGCCTTTTGAATATGTGTTAATACATTTTCCTTTTCTCATATTTTTCTCCTTAAGTTATTTTCAAATAATGTAAACAAAAAAAATCCTGCTCACAAAGAAAACACGTATTGCGTGTTTTCTTCGTAAGCAGGAATTATTGGTCCCCGGTAGATACCCCCATTCCATATTAATAGGGTTATACGAAGTTATATCAATTTATTTCATTATTATATTCGAGTTTATGTCTGACCTCATCATTATAAGAGCTCATATATTAATTGTCAATACAAATTATTTATTTGAGATGTATTACAAGCACAAGAAGTTCTTGGGTAAAGTCACTAGAGTTCCTTATTAAAAATTACCCGGAGGTTATTATTTTGATACAAATTTTAAAGCAAATCACCTGTTTTATATGTCAGCGTAGAGGTATTGTAACAGATATATGATTCTAAGCGATTTACATTCTACTACAGCTTTTAATCATTTTATTCATGTATTGAAGCTTAATGATTATCATCTTCTATTTGAATACAATAAGATTTAATCTATCTTATTTCTATTATTTAATACAAATCAGAAGTTTCATGTTTCCTAAATCAATTTGAATAAAAAAAGTCATAGAGTATCAGATCTTTTAATTTCTGATAACTATGACTTTAATATTGAGTTCAACTTTGACTCCAAATCCCGATGAAATACATGTAATAAATATAATATATAACATCAGATACTACATAAAACTAAATGAAGCTACTTGATGTAAAATTTCCCTATTCCCACTCAATTGTTGATGGTGGCTTAGATGTAATATCATAAAGTATTCTATTTACACCATTTACTTCGTTAACAATTCTTGATGATATTTTATCGAGTACTTCATATGGAAGTCTTGCCCAATCTGAAGTCATACCATCAATTGATGTTACTGCTCTAATACCAATTGCATGTGTATGTGTTCTTTCATCACCCATTACACCAACTGTTTTAACATTAGGAAGTGCAGTAAAGTACTGCCATACATCTTTTTCTAAACCAGCATTTTTGATTTCTTCTCTTAAGATTGCATCTGATTCTCTTACAAGATATAATGCTTCTTCATTAACTTCGCCCATAATTCTAATTGCAAGACCAGGACCTGGGAAAGGTTGTCTCCAAATAAGTTCCGGATTAATATCTAGTTCAAGACCAGTTTGTCTTACTTCATCCTTAAAAAGATCTCTAAGTGGTTCACATAATTCAAACTCTATATCATCAGGTAATCCACCAACATTATGGTGTGACTTAATGACTTCAGCAGTATCTGTACCTGATTCAATTACGTCTGGATAAATAGTACCTTGAACTAAGAATTTAACACCTTCTAGTTTATTTGATTCTTCTTCAAAAACTCGGATGAATTCTTCGCCAATAATTTTTCTCTTTTGCTCAGGATCAGTTACACCTTTTAATCTACCAAGAAATCTATCTTTGCAGTTCACTCTAATCAAGTTCATGTTAAACTCTTTACCAAAAGTTTCTTCTACTTGATCACCTTCATCTTTTCTCATAAGACCATGATCAACAAATATAGCAGTTAAATTTTCACCAATTGCTCTTTGTACTAAAATAGCAGCGACTGATGAATCAACACCACCAGAAAGACCAATAATAGCTTTCTTATCTCCGATTTGATCTTTAATCTTTTGAATAGATTCTTCAACAAAGTTAGCTGTTGTCCATTCACCAGTACAACCACATACTTCATATAAGAAGTTATTAATTAAAGTTCTTCCAAAAGGAGTATGCTCTACTTCTGCATGGAATTGTACACCATATAATTTTTTCTCAATGTTTCTCATTGCTGCAACAGGTGTAGAAGCAGTCGAAGCTGTAATTTCAAAACCTTCTGGAGCAGTCTCAATATAGTCAAAATGACTCATCCAACACGTTGATCCGTTGTCGACATCCTTAAATAATTTGTCGCTTTCATTTATTTCAAGTTCAACTTTACCGTATTCTCTTTGAGATGCGTTAGCAACTTTGCCACCAAGTACTTGTGACATCAATTGAGCACCATAACAAATACCTAATACAGGAATACCTAACTCAAATACTTCTTTTTCAATACTAGGTGCACCCTCTTCATAAACAGAGTTTGGTCCACCAGTAAAAATAACACCAGTAGGCTTCTTTTCTTTTATAGCTTTAAGGGCATTCTTATAAGAATAAACTTCCGAATAAACTTTAGCTTCTCTTACACGTCTTGCAACTAATTGATTGTATTGTCCACCGAAGTCAACAACAATGATCATCTCTTGGTTATTCATGAAAGTCTCCTTTATACGTTTATTTGATAATTCGCAGGTTCTTTAGTAATCGTTACATCATGAGGATGTGATTCTTTTAAACCAGCGCCAGTAATTCTGACAAATTGTGCTTTCTCATGTAATTCTGCAATTGTTTCAGAACCACAGTATCCCATACCTGATCTTAAACCACCAACCAATTGATACACGATTTCTTTAACAGGTCCCTTAAATGCCACACGACCTTCAACACCTTCTGGTACATATTTCTTAGTGTGGTTTTGGAAGTATCTATCGCTACTACCTGATTCCATAGCTGCTACAGATCCCATACCTCTATATGATTTATATTGTCTTCCCATATATATAATTGTTTCACCTGGTGATTCTTCACAACCAGCAAATAAAGATCCTAACATTACTGTGCTTGCACCAGCCGCAATAGCTTTTACAATATCACCTGAATATTTGATACCACCATCAGCAATAATTGGAACACCCGATTTATTGGCTTCTTCAACACAATCCATTACTGCTGTTAATTGAGGAACACCAACACCAGCAACAATTCTTGTAGTACATATTGAACCGGGTCCAATACCTACTTTAACACAATCTGCACCAGCGTCAATTAATGCTCTAGTACCTTCTGCTGTTGCAACATTACCTGCAATTATGTCTAAGTTAGGGAATGCTTTCTTAATTTCTTGTACTGCATTAAGAACATTTTTTGAGTGACCATGCGCTGAGTCAAGTGCAATAACATCTACACCTGCTTTAGATACTGCTGCTACTCTATCTAACATATCTGGTCCTATACCAATTGCTGCTCCTACTAATAATCGACCTTGTTTATCAGTTGCTCTATTTGGATATACAATTACCTTTTCAATATCTTTAATAGTAATTAATCCTACTAATTTATGATTTTCATCTACTAAAGGTAATTTTTCGATTTTGTGTTTTCTTAAAATAGCTTCTGCTTCATCCATTTTAATACCAGCATGTGCTGTTACTAGATTTTCAGAAGTCATAATTTCTTTTATTAGTTTGTCAGCATCTTTTTCAAATCTGATATCACGATTTGTAAGAATTCCCACTAAAGTATGATCTTCATTTACAACTGGACATCCAGAAATTCTATATCTCGCCATTAACTCTAATGCTTCTGAAACATGATTGTCTGGACCTAAATAAAATGGATCTACAATTACACCGTGTTCACATCTTTTAACCTTATCTACTTCTAAAGCGTGGTTTTCAATCGACATATTCTTGTGAATAATACCGATACCACCTTCTCTAGCTATAGCGATTGCGAACTTTGCTTCTGTAACTGTGTCCATTCCTGCGCTTAAAATTGGAATATTGATTTGAATGTTTCTTGTTAATTGAGTTCTAAGTGTTACTTGATGTCCTAAGATTTCCGATTTTCTTGGTACCAATAAGACATCATCATAAGTTAAAGCTTCTTTAATAATTTTGTTATGCATGATACTCTCCTTACTCATATTTTACACACCATTAAACCAACATTTCGTCAAGTCATTTTGATTGTTTTCTAATCTCTTTGTATATATTTCATATAATATACCCTTTTAAACACCCCTTGTCAACCTATCTTTTAATATATCTTTCCTAAAATTTCTTAATTATTAAAAGAATTCATACTTATTAGCACAATTGCATATTTATGCTCGAATCATTGCTAAATTAAGGTGTTAAAGTCCTTACCTATGTAGACACTCGAAATATTATCCGATAAAATAGAAGAGCACATATAAAAAGGGAGGTTTTATGTTATTTAGACATCTTAAAGAGATCATAAAAAAATATAAGTTTCAGTATATTTTTGGGATCTTATTCATTATCATTTGTGATGCCCTTCAACTCTATACACCTGGAATTTTGGGCCGATTAACTTATGATATAGAAAACAACTCATTGACCAAAGACAAGATATATTATTATATGTTTATGGTTATGATTTTAGCTATCGGCGTTGCACTGTTTAGATACTTATGGCGAAAACTTGTTGTCACAACTTCAAGACGCCTTGAATATGATTTAAGAAAGAACTTCTTTAGTCATCTAGAAAAATTATCGACGAACTATTTCCATCATAATACAACGGGTAGTTTGATGGCCCATGCTACCAATGATATCAACTCCGTTCGAATGAGTTTTGGTCTGGGTGTTATTATGATTGTAGATTCAATTTTCTTAACTATTTTTACAGTCTATAAAATGATTAAACATACCGATGTAAAATTGACTCTTTTGGCACTGATACCCATGCCCTTTATTGCTCTAACAACATTTATATTGGGTGGTGTCATTCAAAAGAGATTTAAGAATGTTCAAGAAGCATTTGAACATTTAACAACAAAAGTTCAAGAAGCATTTTCGGGAATAAGAGTCATCAAAGCGTTTACTCAAGAAGAAAATGAAAATGCATCCTTTGATAAAGCAAATGATGCCAACTTAAAGACTAATATGAAATTAGTTAGAATATTTGGTATTATGTTCCCGCTGATCATGTTTATTTCAACACTTAGTTTAATTGTTGCCATCAGTTTAGGTGGTATCATGGTTATCAATAATGAAATGGAGATTGGGAAGTATGTAGAATTTATGTTGTATCTCGGTTTATTAACATGGCCGATACTGGCAATCGGTTGGGTTGTGAATGTTTTACAAAGGGGTATTGCATCACTGAAAAGAATCAATGTCATTATGGATGAAGTACCAGAGATTGTTGATCATCCAGATGCAGTATATGTAGAAAATCTAAAACCTTCTATAGAGATTAATCAGTTAAACTTTACCTACCCTAATACTGATATTGTTGTTTTGAATGATATCAGCGTAAAAGTGGAAGCAGGAAAAACATTAGCGATTGTTGGAAGAACCGGTTCTGGTAAAACAACACTTGCTAACCTGATGTTAAGACTATATGATACATCAGATGATTCTATTAAGATTGGTGGGCATAGCATCAACCACCTCACTTTAGAGCAATTGAGAGAAACTATTGGCTATGTACCACAGGATAACTTCCTCTTCTCTACTAAGATTAAAGAAAACATTTCGTTTTCTAATCCAACAATGAGTCAAGAAGAGGTTGAATCAGCTGCAAAAGTCGCTCATGTTCATGAAGAAATCATGTCATTCCCTGAAGGATATGATACCATGTTAGGCGAAAAAGGTATTAACTTATCTGGTGGACAAAAACAAAGAATCTCAATAGCAAGAGCCATTGCTAAAAACCCAGATGTCGTTATCTTTGATGACTCACTTTCTGCAGTGGATACAAAAACTGAAGACAGCATCCTTAAATACTTAAAGAACGAAATTTCAGATAAAACCGTTATCATCATTGCACATCGTATTTCTACTATAAAAGATGCGGACGAAATAATCGTGATTGATGAAACCAATATTATTGAGCGTGGTTCACATGATGAATTGGTAACACTCGATGGTTTATACAATGATATTTATAAGAAACAACTACTAGAAGATAAAGTTAATAGAGACTAGAAAGGAGGCACGTATGGAACATTTTGAAGAAAAAAAATTAGACAAAATAGTTGATTTCAAATTATTGAAACGACTCAACAAGTACACGAAGCCTTTCTACTGGATTTTATTAATCAGTATAATAGCAGTCTTATTATCATCAGTAGCTGATTTATTAAGACCCTATTTAACGAAAGTTATTATTGATGACTATGTTACTGGTTACAAAGCTGAAATGCATGTCTCAGACGATCCATTTGATCATCAGTATAACATTGAATTTGAAGGTAAGAATTATTTAAGACAAAAATATTATGACGAACTTGAACTAAAACCTTCAACTCAAGGCTCAAAACAACTATTAAAAACCAGTGATCACTATTTACTATTAGATGAATTCATTACAACCAATATTGGTCCTGAAGATTTTGATATTAAAACCGCTGATGATCGATTTACGATGACCATTCGGGATTCCTCAGAGTTATATGATGACTATAATATTTACAGTGGTCAGCTTCTTACACACGAAGAGTATAAAATTTTTCGAGAAAATGATGTGAGCGGCATTATAAAGATCACCATCATTTTATTATTAACCCTTATCATGGCATTTGTATTTACTTATATCCAAACCATTTCATTAAATTATGTTGGACAAAAGGTTATCTATAACATGAGAAAAGATATTTTTGACCATGTACAACATTTATCTATGTCCTATTATGAAAAAAATCCAATTGGACGGCTTGTTACTCGAGTCACTAATGATATGAATAACATTAGTGAAATGTACTCTAATGTAATCATCAGTTTCCTTAAAGATTTCATCATCTTGATCGGTACAATGCTGATAATGGTAAGAATGGACTGGAAATTATCACTTTTATGTTTTAGTACTTTACCAATTGTTATCTTTGTTTCTTTCTTATTTAGGAAATACATTAGAGCTGTACAAAGAGTTATCAAACTTAAAATTGCTGAAATCAATGCCACACTCAGCGAAAACATCTCTGGTATGAAAATCATTCAATTATTCAACAAAGAAAAACATATGGATGAATCCTTTGACCAAGTCAATACAGATCATCTAAATGCATGGTTAAAAGAAGTTAATATTTATGCGATATTCAGACCTTCTATGAACTTGATTTATTCAATGACACTTGCATTATTGATCTTCTTTGGTGGCAATAATGTTCTTAAAGGTGCTGTAGAACTTGGCGTAATGGTGGCGTTTATCACCTATATCCAACAGTATTTCAGACCCATATTTGATCTGAGTGAAAAGTTCAACATCATGCAAGCTGCGATGGCATCCATTGAAAGAATTTTAGTGATTCTTGATGATCAGGAACATATAAAAAATAACCCGACTCTTATGTTAGAAGAACCTTTTAAAGGTGATATCGAATTTGAGCATGTTAATTTTTCTTATAATCCTGAGGAACAGATCCTAAAGGATGTCAGTTTTAAAATTAATGCTGGAGAAACTGTGGCTATCGTTGGGGCAACCGGTTCAGGTAAAACAACTATCACCAGTTTGATTGGTAGATTTTATGACATTCAAAGCGGTTGTATCAAAATAGATGGTCATCCGATTAAAGAAATGGATTTACAATTTTTAAGAAGCCAGATTGCGGTTGTTCTACAGGATGTATTTTTATTTGCAGGATCTATAAGAGACAATATTACACTCGGTGAAGATATGCCTGATGAACAAGTTAAAGATGTTGCCACTTTTGTAAATGCCAGTCACTTTATTGATAAGTTAGATGAAACATATGATTATATCTTAACTGAAAAAGGTTCTACTTTATCAGCAGGACAAAGACAGTTACTTTCATTTGCACGAGCTTTGGCTTTTGATCCATCTATCTTAATTCTAGATGAGGCAACATCAAACATCGATACTGAAACAGAACTTCTGATTCAAGATGCGATTACAAAGTTGATTAAAAATAGAACTACGATTATTATTGCACATAGATTGTCCACCATACAACATGCCAATAAAATCATTGTGATGCATAAAGGTGAAATCTGTGAAATGGGTACACATCAAGAACTTCTTGAACAAAAAGGTCGTTATTATGATTTATACCTTTTACAATATCAAGATGAACAAGCATCATAAAAAAATGCTCCATTGCTAGTTTGCAATGGGGCATTTTTTTCATTATTAAGCTTCTTTAGCCATATACACTGTCATGATAGGTTTCATTAATAATGATAATACCACTATTGTGATAGCAAGTTCTGCCACCAAGAAACCACCGTTGTATGCAATCGACGCCGTCCATGCAGCTGGTGTTGTGAATGTAGCACCTTCTGGAGCAAAGAAAATCACACCACTTAGAACATGAGCCATCATTCTGAATATAATTGCAATAACAGTTGCACCGGTTGTCACAACAATACCTTTGACTGCATTTGAATTAACAACTTCTTGAACGCTGTTCTTTGCAAACCCTGCAAAACCTAAACAACCAAATGCAATTGGATAATCTAACATCGCTTGCACTGGATGAATAACATATCCACCTAAAACCATTTGGAATAGACCATATACCACTCCTACAAAACAACCTTGTTTCCATCCCCATCTCATAGCGAAAATAAGAATTGGAATCATACTCCCCGGCGTTACAGAGCCGCCTGCTGGCATTCTAAAAATTTTGAACTGTGATAATATTGTTGCCAAAGCGATCATCAATCCTGCTTCAACAATCATTTGTGTCTTATTGTTCATAATACCCTCCTAATACAAAAAACCATACACAAAAGTGTATGGTTTAAGATCATAAAATACACTTTCCTACGCTGGTGTTAGCCAGATCAGGTTCAAAGGGTCATACTTTCGTACTCTCAGCTTGCGCTCCCCTAGTGTTACTATTAAATTCAATCATATCATATCAGATTTTTATCCATTAATCAAGACTACATCATACCCGGCATACCACCCATCGGCATATTCGGCATGGCATCATCACCTGGTATATCTGTTATCGCAACTTCTGTTGTTAAAAGCGTTGCTGCAACTGATGCTGCATTTTGAAGTGCTGTTCGCGTTACTTTGGTTGGATCAACAATACCAGCAGATAACATATCTTTGTATTCATTGCGAAGGGCATCATACCCTAACATACCTTCTTGTCCTTTAAGTTTCTCTACTACAAGAGATCCTTCTCCACCTGCATTTTCTACAATTTGACGAACCGGTGCTTCTAAAGCTTTAAGAATAATCTTAGCACCCGTCTGTTCATCGCCTTCAAGTGTTTCAACCAATGCTTCTACTGTTGGAATTGAACGAATATATGCTGTTCCACCACCTGGTACAATACCTTCTTCAACCGCCGCTCTTGTTGCATGAAGTGCATCTTCAATACGTAGTTTCTTCTCTTTCATTTCAACTTCTGTTGCTGCACCAACATGAATCACTGCTACACCACCTGATAATTTAGCCAATCTTTCTTGTAACTTCTCTGTATCAAATTCAGATGTTGATTCTTCTATTTGTTTTTTGATTTGAGTAATTCTATCGTGAATCACATCATGATCCCCACGACCTTCTACGATCGTTGTATTTTCTTTGTCCATTGTAACCGTTCTAGCAGATCCCAATTGATCAACAGTCACTTGTTTTAAGTCAATACCAAGCTCTTCACTCATAACTGTTGTACCAGTTAATATCGCAATGTCTTCAAGCATTGCTTTTCTTCTATCACCAAATCCAGGTGCTTTAACTGCAACCACATCAAATGTACCTCGAAGCTTATTCACAACAATAGTCGCTAACGCTTCGCCTTCTACATCTTCTGCTATAATCATCAATTTTAGATTCTGTTGCATCGTCTGTTCTAAAATTGGTAAAATCTCTTGTAAATTAGTAATTTTTTTATCGGTTACTAAAATAAGTGGGTTTGAATACGTTGCAACCATCTTATCAGCGTCAGTTACCATGTATGGTGAGATATACCCTCTATCAAATTGCATACCTTCTACAACTGACAACTCAGTTGCAAATGTTTTTGATTCTTCAATTGAGATAACACCCTCTTTGCCAACCTTTTCCATTGCATCAGAAATTAAATCCCCTACCACTCTATCCGATGCCGAAATTGATGCGACATCAGAAATTGAAGCTTTGTCTTCAACGGGTGTACTTAAGTTTTGAATAGATTCAACTGCTTTTTCAACTGCTTTAAAAATTCCAACACGTAACATCATTGGATTGGCACCCGCTGCAACATTTTTAAAACCTTCTTTAACAATAGCTTGTGTTAATAGTGTTGCTGTTGTTGTACCATCTCCAGCAACATCATTGGTCTTCACGGCTACTTCTTTAACCAATTGTGCGCCCATATTTTCGTATTTATCTTCTAATTCAATTTCTCTAGCAATCGTCACACCATCATTTGTAATTAAAGGGGCTCCAAATTGCTTTTCTAATAAAACATTTCTACCTTTTGGACCCAATGTGATCTTCACTGCATTGGCTAATTGATCTACACCAGACTCTATTTTCTTACGTCCTGCTTCTCCAAATAAAATATCTTTTGCCATGTTTTCACCTCTATCCAATAATAGCTAATAAGTCCGTCTCTTCAACAATAATATAATCTACGCCATCCAATTTAATCTCAGACCCTTTGTACTTAGGAAATACAACTTGATCACCTACTGAAACTGTCATTTTTACTAAGTTACCATGACTTACTTTACCAGGTCCTATTGCAATAACTTCTGCAATCTGTGGTTGTTCTGTTGCCTGACCCGGTAAGATAATACCACTTTTAGTTGTTGTTTCTGCTTTTACTTGTTTAATTAAAACCCTATTACTCAATGGTTTTATCATCATATGAACCTCCTTAATAACTTTTATAAAATAAGGCAAATGCCTTGAAACATCACGTCCCATTACATTATAGCGCCTTTTCTAGTATTTCAAAAGTTATTTATTAATTTTTAATAGATATAGAAAAATAGTATGCAAAAATGCATACTATCTAATTCATTTCTTCAATGATATTAACCCAATCAATGGCTTCTAAGTAATAAGTTGATATGGCTAGAAAGTCTAAATCATATGCTTCTAGTTGTTGTCTTACCAACTTCCATTCACCCTGTTCATAAAATTGAATCATTTTTAAGATTCCTAAGAATGTGCTTTCCTCATTATAAAGCGCTGCTATGATATCAGGTTCAAGTGGTAAATCATCAATGACTTCTACCATCCTTCGATCTAAAATCACATCAATCATAGAGAACAACCCTAATAAAAAGCCCTCAGATGCTCTTTTTTTATAAACCGTTGATTTCAATAACGATTCAGCAAGCCTTGCTCTAATCAAAGACATACGAATCAATTCTTTTGGTTGGTCTTCCCCAGCATCTCTAACCATCATCAAAGAAAACCATTTTTTTAGTTCTTTAAATCCGATCATGGTCAGAGCGTGTTTTATCGATGTAATTCTATTTCTTGAGTAAAAAGCAGCTGAATTGACTAACTTCAATAATTTAAAAGTAATCGAAAAATCTTTTTTGATTATTTCTTCTAAAACATCATAACTCGGTTCTAGTTTATTCAGTTCAGTCAGTATTAAAGCATAAGCACTATTAAATGTCTTAAAATCATTACCTGAGACCAAAATTGGTTTTGAGAAAAAGAAACCTTGAAAATAATCATAACCCATACCTATTGCTTCATCAAATTCTTCTTTAGATTCTACTTTTTCTGCTAAAAATCTCACATGATTATTTTTATATTTTTCAACCAAAATACGTCTTTCATCCTGAGTTGTTAACATAAAATCTACTTTGATGATGTCCACCATTTCAATAACTTCTTCATAGATATATGTGCTA
>JABXKX010000212.1 GCA_013619035.1 Peptostreptococcaceae bacterium | reverse complement strand
GATCTACACCATTTAATGTATAGTAATACTCTTTTACATCCGTATCATCTGATGAAATTGTAACAGATACTGTTGTATCAAAGTTACTACCTGCTGTTACTTTTACAACTGGTACTTCATCATTTGGGATCAAATTAATTGTAACTACTCTATCCACACTAGCTGTTTGACCAGCAAAATCTATAACGGTATATCTTAAAGTAAATACGCTTGGTGTATCAATTGTGATATTGCCAGTTACAGGTGTTATAGAATCATCTGCATTTACAATAACTATTGTTAATGTGGGATTATTATCTTCAGCATCATTATAAGTAACACCTTCAGTTGGGTCCCATGGTGTATTTTGCTGATCCATACTTAAATCATCTGTAGATATTGTAGGAGCTTGATCTCCAGTTAACACATTTCTAAAGTAAACTGGTGACTCAAATCTTACTAAAGGTCCTACAAAATCTGTTGGTGATACGGCCTCTTGACCAACTTTAAAATACTTTGACCAAATCCATTCTGACTTTGATGCTAAAGGGAATTGCTTACTTGTATTTTCCCAACCACCATCTTCAGAAGCTGTTTTAATAGCTTTATTCCAATTACCATTATAAGAAGGACTATACCAATCGATATTTTTATAATTTGTTGGTAATACATTTAAATCTACCGTATCATTATTAATATCATTTTCATTATGCCATTCATACCATTTACTATCAGATTTTACCCATGATTGAGATGGTGTGAAATATGCTAATCTGAAACCAGAAATAGTTGCTGCGCCGTTCTTTTGATCCCATGTCTTTACAGCAAACAATGGTTTATCACCATAACTCTCAGGTGACAGATAATAATAATCTGTAGTTTCCCAGTGTCCATCATTTTGCAAAGATCTAATTTCTGTATCATTGCCATCTGCTGGGTTCATTGAAAGATTTGAACCATCTACATAAAGATCATAATAATCATCAGCAGTAACATATAAGTTTATAATCTCCACAGTATCTGTTACATATTCCGTAACGAACTCATCATTATACATCAGGTTCACTTTTGCATATAATTTTTTACCATAATTTCCATCTAAATTCAAAGTGTCAGATGATTCACTTAATTTTTCTTCTTTCCACTTACTATCATCATATGATTTTAATATCCACTCATATGAAACAGACCAACCTTCTGTTGAATCTACAGTGTCATGTTCAATGGTTAAAGTATCACCAGATTTGGTAAGTGTTTTTACTTTATCATTAACTTTTAAAACAGGAGTTAATATTGGTGCATCAATAGATTCTGTTGTTTTAATATAGAACCAATCCGCAGGAACAGTTTCCCAATCTTTCTCTTTTAGATTTTCCAAATTAGCATTTTTTTTAGTTTTCTCGAACTCCAAGGTCCCATAGCCACCCCAATTAAAATACGTCAAACTAAACGGATACTCTCCTTTGTCAACGGCATCTGTCATTGCGATTCCATATCTCTGTAAATCCCATGCTATTGCATCAGTAGAACCGATACTATATTTAACACCATCATCTACATGAGCTCTAAATTTCGCTTCATATGGTACTTCAATAAAACCTTTTGCTACAAAAGCGGTTTTTGTTGTACCACCCATGTCATTAAGAAACACTGCACCCGATCCATCTTCAGACCAGTTGTCAATTCCATGAGCTGCACTTTTAGTGATGACCGTTTGACTTAATGTAGCCGATTCTACGTTAACCCAATTGCCTTCATTCGTTCGATCAGGACTTTCCGGTCCCGGATAGTCAGCATCACTACTGACATCATAATGTTGTACTTCTAATTTGCCATAATCTTTTACATCTACTTCAACAGTTGCAGCAAATGCAGCGATTGGCATATTTACTATAGCAACCAAAAATGCTAAAGTAAGTACCATTATCCTTTTCATTAAATCTCTCTTCATATTACCTCCATCAATTTCAATATGTCTACAATCACTTGTATACATACTTGTTACAAGTTATTACATTTCTCGTTTAACTATAAATATAAACAATGAATATGATGATACTACTTCATCACAACACTTGTCCCAATTTAATATGTAATAAAATAACTATACCACTAAAATAGTATAATAAAAAGAAATATGTTACGTTTTAGTGACAATTTTGCATAAATGAACAATATGTGAACTTGTTCATGATACAGGAGCAAATATGCGTCTTATTTACTATCTATCTTTTATTCTCATCTACATAAAATAAAGGTGTTTAGTCGAAACTAAACACCTTTTGATTAACTGACTTGTTCACCTTCAAATTGACTGTTGTATAGACTCGCATAGAATCCACCTTTTGCCAATAATTCAGTATGATGACCTTGCTCAACTATATCTCCATGATTCATAACTAAAATCAAGTCTGCATCACGAATTGTAGAGAGTCTGTGTGCAATAATGAAACTTGTTCTTTCAGCCATTAAGTTATTCATGGCCTTTTGAATCTGCACTTCTGTTCTTGTATCAACAGAACTTGTCGCTTCATCCAGTATAAGAATACTTGGGTCTGATAGAATTGCTCTTGCAATTGTTATTAACTGTTTCTGACCTTGCGATACGTTAGAAGCATCTTCATTTAATAACATATCATAACCACCTGGTAACATATGAACAAAACTATCAACATGGGCAGCTTTTGCCGCTTCAATAACTTCTTCATCCGTTGCATCTAATCTACCGTAACGGATATTTTCCATAATCGAATCATTGTACAACCAAGTGTCTTGCAATACCATACCAAAATGATTTCTTAGATTATTTCTTGAGTACTCATTAATATCTACATGATCTACTAATATAGAACCAGTCGTCACATCATAGAATCTCATAAGAAGTTTAACCATTGTTGTTTTACCAGCACCAGTTGGTCCTACTAAAGCAACTTTTTGTCCTGGTTTTATTGTTACTGAGAAGTCATTGATAATTGTTGTTTCAGCTTTGTATCCAAAGTTAACGTTCTTAAACTCAACAATTCCTTCTACTGACTCTTTAACAACAGGCTCTTTAACTTCTTCAATTTCTTCACTTTCATCTAAGAACTCAAATACTCTCTCTGCTGCCGCAGCTGTTTGTTGTAATACATTTGAAACGGTTGCCAATTGAGAAATTGGTCTAGTAAAGTTTCTTACATATTGGATAAACGCTTGTATATCACCAACTTCGATTGTTCGCTTAGCGGCTAATGCTCCACCAACAACACATACAGCAACATATCCAACATTACCAACAATCGTCATTACAGGCATCATAAGTCCTGATAAGAACTGTGATTTCCAAGCTGTACCGTATAATTTATTATTTAGTCCCTCAAAAGTTTCGGCACTTTTTTCTTCTCCATTGTATGTTTTTACAACAACATGACCAGAAAACATTTCTTCAATATGACCATTTACATTTCCTAAGTACTTCTGTTGGTCCTTAAAGTATTTCTGAGATTTTTTAACAATCATCACAACAATAAGCATAGATGCCGGAATGATAAAAATTGCAATCAACGTCATTCTAAAACTGATGGTTAACATCATAATCAATACACCAACAACAGTCGTAAATGATGTAATAATCTGTGATAACGATTGATTGAGCGTATTACTTACTGTATCAACATCATTTGTTACTCTTGATAGTACTTCACCATGATTGGTATCATCAAAGTATCTAAGTGGCATTTTATTGATTTTCTTTGAAATGTTTTTCCTCATATTATAACTGACTTTCATTGAAACACCAGACATAATATATCCTTGAATGTACGCGAATAACGCACTAAATCCATATAGTATTAATAAGGTCATCATAATACCAGCAATATAATCAAAATCAATTCCTATACCACTACCAGTCACTTGACCTAATAAACCATCAAATACTTTTGTGGTTGCTTTACCTAAAAGTTTGGGACCATATATACTAAAAGCAGCACTCGCTATCGCAAACAAAATAACAATAACGATATTCCTGCGATAAGGATGTAAGTACTCAATAAGTCTTTTCATCGTATCTTTAAAGTTTTTAGCTTTTTCACCACTCATACTCATATGGCCACCTGGACCACCTTGACTACGACTTTGTTTTTTTACTTTTATATTTTTCTCACTCATGACAGCTCCTCCTTTGACAATTGTGAGTACGCAATTTCTTGATACGTATCACAAGTTTTCATCAATTCTTCATGTCTGCCAAGCCCAACCATTTTACCATCATCTAACACAATAATCTGGTCAGCATTTTTTATTGTAGAAATTCTCTGAGCAACAATTAGTAAAGTACTATTGCCAGTCTTATCATTTAAAGCTTTTCTAAGTGCTTTGTCTGTCTTAAAATCAAGAGCAGAAAAACTATCATCAAAGATATAAATCTGAGGTTTTTTAACAAGTGCTCTTGCAATCGATAGACGCTGTTTTTGTCCACCCGAAACATTACCGCCACCTTGAGCAATATGAGTAAGTAATCTTTCCTCTTTCTCTTCTACAAATTCTGTTGCTTGAGCAATATCAATTGCTTCATACATTTCCTCTTCAGTTGCATTTTCTTTAGCAAACTTTAAATTACTTTCTATATCCCCACTAAATAAAGATGCCTTCTGAGGAATATAACCAAGATGTTCTCTTAAGTCATGCTGAGTCACATCTCTTATATCTAATCCATCAATTAAAATCGCTCCACCAGTAACATCATAAAGTCTCGGAATAAGATTAACCATCGTCGTTTTACCAGAACCTGTTGAGCCAATAATCGCAGTGGTTTCCCCAGGATTAGCCTTAAACGTAAGATTTTTAATCATATCCTCTTCTGCACCAGGATATTTAAATGACACATTATTAAATTCTAAAACACCATTGATTTTTTCATTAATTTTCTTGGGTTCTTTAGGATCAACAATTTTTGATTCAGTATTTAAAACTTCTACTATACGACCTGCTGCTACTGATGCTCTTGGAATTAATATGAACATCATTGACATCATCAGAAATGCCATAATAATTTGAATCGCATACTGCATAAATGCCATCATATCTCCAACTTGCATATTAGCAGCGGCTATTTCTTTAGCACCAACCCAAACAATTAAAATGGTAACTGCATTCATAATAAACATCATAAACGGCATCAAAAATACCATTAATCGATTCACAAACAAGTTTGTATCAGTCAATTCTTTATTGGCATTATCAAATCTATCTTCTTCAAAATCTTGTGTATTAAATGCTCTGATAACCATCATACCGGTTAGATTCTCGCGCATTACCATATTCACTTTATCTACTAATTTTTGAATGATTTTAAACTTTGGCATAGCGATAGTAAACACAATAGCAATTACAAGAATCAATAATCCAACCGCTAATGCAATAATCCACGACATAGAACTATTATTTTCTAATGCTTTTAAAACACCACCCAGTCCAAGTATTGGAGCATAGAAAACCATTCTAATCATAACAACCATTAAGTTTTGTACTTGCATAACATCATTTGTACTACGTGTAATCAGTGTTGCTGTTGAGAATTGATCAAACTCACTGTTTGAGAAATTGCTCACTTTCGCAAAAAGCTTTTCTCTTAAGTTTCGACCTAATCCAGCTGCAATTCTTGCGGCAATAAAACCTACAGCAATCGATGCCATTGCACCTAGTAAAGTAATACCTAACATAATCATTCCTGTTTTAAGGATATAATCACTTCTTACTTTCTCTAAATCAACACCCATATCTTCATAAAGTGACAAGGTTGCATTAGCACCCGCTTGAACAAGCATATCGTCACCCATTGAAAGAAACTTCTCATTACTAGCTGCCATCAACTCTAGACGATTTTCTTCTGGCATCATCTTTAACATCATAAAGATATCTGTACCTTCAGGCAATACTTGTCCATTCATTTCTATTGGTTGACTATCGTCAGACATCGCTTGTTCAATACCGACAACAGCAAGAAGAGCTTTTGACATCGATACTTCAATCTCAGTCGCTTCTTCTGCGGTCAACTCATTTAAAGTATAAAAGGTTTCATCTAAATTCGGATATATTTTTAATATGTCTTCGTACTCGTCTGAAGTAGTTTTTACTTCACTATATGCATTATGTATCTGTCCTTTTGAATCTTCCGTTAAAAATAAATCCACCTTTTCAAAGTCTGATGCACGTATAACTTCTGGCAAGGCATTTTCATTACCACCCTGTTGTATACCGACATTTACGATGTCTGACATATAATCTGGCAAAGCAAGATCTGCCATCGCTTGTCCATATAAAAGTACAATTGCTATGATTAACATCAGTGTAAAAGGTTTTAAATACTTCAGTAATTTAAACATCCTTTGTCTCCTCTTGTCCTTTTCTTAATAGGTCACTTAAAATTTGTAATCCTAATTCTATTTGATTAATCTCTTCTTTGGATGCATTCTTTAACGCATCTTTCATCATGTTCTCATACATATCTTCATGCGAAATAAGCTTTTTGTTCATTTCATCTGTTATATGTACATTCACAACTCGTCGATCTTCTTCGGATCGTATCCTCTTAACACAACCTTGCATTTCTAATCGATCAACAATTCCAGAAACCGTACTATTGGATAACCCCATAAGTTTACTGATTTCACTAATCTTCATCGAACCTTTTGAATGCACAGTAAACATCAACATCCCCTGAGGTGCAGTTAATGCCAAGTCCTTAAAATGTGCATGCATCTTCTTTTTAAAGGCATGTTGGATAAATTTAAAGTTTGTGAGCATCTGTAAGTTTTGAGTTGTAATATCAATCATTTTTTTCACCTCATTTCAATTCGTTCGTGTAACGATGTTTCGTATATGTATATTTCGTATACGAAACAATCGGGGTACGAAGTATATATTAACCTAATTCATCAAAACATACAATAGAATTTGGCGTCTTTATAACTTTTTAATATGTATAAAACCTCTCTAAAAAATTAATCAGTCAAGAACTGATTTACTTTGGAATTAATACCTCTAAACCGACCATCAGAACAACTCTCACTTTAGTAATATTTAGTTGTTGACTTGTCGTATCGCAGAAAATTATAAAAAAAAAGAACTCTTTCGAGTTCTTAAGATAATGCATCTTTTACTTTATTGAAAAATCCTTTTGGTTTAGAACTGAATTCATTCGTTTCACCAGTAGATACGGCATATTCAATTAATCTTTCTTTTTGTTCATCTGTCAGTTTAGATGGTACATCAACAATTACTTTAACATATTGATCACCTTTTCCATAACCATTCAGTACAGGAATTCCCTTACCTTTCAGTCTAAACATTGTACCACTTTGTGTACCCGGTGTGATTTTGTACTTAACTTTACCTTCAAGTGTTGGTACAATCACTTCAGCACCTAAAGTTGCTTGAGCAAAAGTAATATGAAGTTCATACATTACATGGTTGCCATCACGTACAAACAGATTATGATCTTTAACTCTCATCACGACTTTAACATCGCCTCTAGGACCACCTTTGGCACCAAGTTGTCCCTCACCTCTTAGAGATAATACAGAACCACTATCCACACCAGCAGGTATCTCTATAGTCATGCTCTTCTTCTTACGTACTTTTCCATGACCTTTACATGTATGACATGGTGTATCGTACACTTTACCTTTACCATGACATCTATCACACTCTTTAACTTGAACGGTTTCACCAAATAGACTTCTTTGAGCATATCTCACTTGACCTTGTCCATTACAATCTGGACATGTCGAAGTACCTGTACCTGGTTCAGCACCTTCACCACCACAAGTATGACAATCTTCAGTTCTTAAGAATTCTATGTCTTTTTTAACACCAAAAGCAGCATCTTCAAACGATAAAGTGATATCTACTCTAATATCGCCACCACGTCTTGGTCCATTAGACCTTCTTCCTGATGAGAAACCACCACCAAAGAAGTCACTAAAGATATCTTCAAAACCGCCAAAGCCTTCAAAACCACCGCCGCCAAAGCCGCCTTGATTTTGATTGACGCCTGCATGACCAAATTGATCATATAGATTTCTCTTTTCAGTGTCACTCAATACTTCATATGCTTCATTTACTTCTTTAAATTTATCTTCAGCTTCTTTATTATCAGCGTTTCTATCAGGGTGATACTTCATCGCCATTTTTCTATAAGCTTTTTTAAGATCCTGTTCTGAAACACCTTTTTCTACACCGAGGGTTTCATAATAATCTCGCTTGTCACTCACTGCACAACCGCCTTTCTATCTTCACAAACACCACAAGGCGTCCGAAGACACCTGTGAGTTTTCTGTATTGGTCTAACTATTACTCTTCGTCTACTACTTCGTAGTCAGCATCAACTACTTCTTCACCAGCAGCTTGCTCAGGACCAGCTTGTCCCTGTGCTTGTTCAGCTTGCTCTTGTGAATACATTTTCTGAGCGATAGGTTGGAATGCAGTTGTTAATTCTTCAGTTGCTTTTTTAATAGCTTCTACATCATCTGTTTTTAATGCTTCTTTTAACGCTTCAATTTTTGGATCTACAGCAGCTTTTTCATCTTCTGTAATTTTCTCTTTTTGCTCTTCTAAAGTCTTTTCTAACTCATAAACCATAGAATCACCTTGGTTCTTAGCTTCAATTAATTCTTTTTTCTTAGCATCTTCTTCAGCAAATTTTTCTGCTTCTTGAACTTTTGCTTCAATTTCATCATCACTTAAGTGAGTAGAAGCTGTTAAAGTGATATGTTGCTCTTTACCAGTTCCTAAATCTTTTGCTGATACATGAACAATACCGTTCGCATCAATATCAAATGTTACTTCGATTTGTGGCACACCTCTTCTTGCTGGTGGGATACCATCTAATTGGAATCTACCAAGAGTTGTGTTATCAGTAGCCATTTGTCTTTCACCTTGAAGAACATGTACATCAACAGCAGGTTGGTTATCTGCAGCAGTTGAGAATACTTGACTCTTCTTAGTTGGAATAGTTGTATTTCTTTCAATTAATTTTGTAAATACTGAACCTAATGTTTCAATACCCAATGAAAGTGGTGTTACATCAAGAAGTAATAAATCTTTTACTTCACCTGATAATACACCTGCTTGAATCGCAGCACCTACAGCAACACACTCATCCGGATTAATACCTTTATGAGCATCTTTACCAGTGATCTTTTTAACTGATTCTTGAACAGCTGGAATTCTTGTAGAACCACCAACTAAGATGATTTGTGATAATTCACTAGCATTGATACCAGCATCTTTAATTGCTTTTCTAGTAGGCTCTTGAGTTTTATCAACTAATTTTGATGATAATTGATCAAATTTAGCTCTTGTAATATCCATATCTAAATGTAAAGGACCAGCTGCACTTGCAGTAATAAATGGTAAGTTTACATTTGTTGTTTGAGTAGAAGATAATTCTTTTTTAGCTTTTTCAGCTGCTTCTTTTAATCTTTGTTTACTCATTTTATCAGTTCTTAAATCAATACCATGTTCAGCTTTGAATTGCTCAGCCATAAAGTCCATAACAACTTTATCGAAGTCATCACCACCTAAGTGATTATCTCCATTTGTTGCAAGTACTTCAAATACGCCATCACCAATCTCTAAGATAGATACATCAAATGTACCACCACCAAGGTCAAATACTAAAATCTTTTGTTGCTGGTCTGTTTTATCTAAACCGTAAGATAATGAAGCAGCAGTTGGCTCATTTACAATTCTTTTTACTTCTAATCCAGCAATTCTACCCGCATCTTTAGTTGCTTGTCTTTGAGCATCAGTAAAGTAAGCTGGTACAGTGATTACTGCTTCAGTCACTTTTTCACCTAAATAACTCTCAGCATCTGCTTTTAATTTTCCAAGAACCATAGCTGAAATCTCTTGTGGAGAGTAGTTTCTACCATCGATATCTGTAGGGAAGTTTTGTCCCATTTCTCTTTTAATAGATGCAATTGTTCTATCTGGATTTGTGATTGCTTGTCTCTTAGCCGTTTCACCAACTAATCTCTCACCACTCTTTGTAAATGCTACGATTGATGGAGTCGTTCTATTTCCTTCTGCATTAGGGATGATTGTTGGTTCGCCACCCTCTAATACTGATACACATGAATTTGTTGTTCCTAAGTCAATACCTATAACTTTAGCCATTTTAATTTCCTCCTCTTATTTCGATACCTTAACCATCGAATGTCTAATCACTTTATCGTTTAATTTATATCCTTTTTGAAATTCTTCTATTACATGTTCAGCTTCATGATCATCACTTTCATCACTCATCACTGCATGATGTAGCTCTGGATCAAATTCATGACCGATTGCTTCTATAGGAAGCACATCATTTTTAATGAATAATTCATCTAAGCTTTTCTTAATCATTTTTAAGCCATCAATAATACCATCTGAACCACTTTCAGTAGAAGCAAGTGCTCTTTCCATGTTGTCCATAAGCGGTAATAAATCTACAAATAATTTCTCGTTTGCAAACTTATATAAATTCGATTTTTCTTTTTCTGTTCTTTTTTTGAAGTTTAAGAACTCCGCTTGCAATCTAACAAATTTATCGTTGATCTCTGCACATTCATTCTTCAACTTATCTACTTCAGAAAACTCAGGTGCTTCAGTAACTTCTTCAACTTCAACCGTTTCTTCGGTTGTTTCTTCAGTTTCAAGCACTTCTTCTTTAATGTCTTCTGAAACATTCTTCTTCTTCGCCATTTGATCCCTCACTTATAAATATATTCCGGAAAAAATACCTTCCAGTGTTTCTTTTATATATCCCATAACTGATACTGCTAATGAATAGTCCATTCTTGTCGGACCAATAAAACATAAGGTACCAGCTTGTTTGCCATTAAACTTGTATGTTGCTGAAATAATACTACAGTCTGATAAATCATCAATCTGATTATTCTTACCTATACCGATTGAAACTTCATCCGATAAAGGTCTCGTATTAATCACCAAACTTTGGAATTTTTTACTTGTTATCTTTTCATAAAGATTTCTAACTTTATGAACATCTTGATACTCTGCATAATTGAATATGTTATTAACACCGTCTAACTGTACATCTACATCATCAATTTCTCTCAGTGTATCTCTCAGTAATGGTACTAGATATTCTATCAGGTCTGCATATTCTACTAACTCTTTTTTGATATTGTGAATCGCTTTCGGTGTTATGTCTTCAATCGGTGTTCCATGTAATTTATGAAGCAACGTATCTGAGATCATATCCAAAACTCTTTGATTGATGTCGCTCATCGCCAGAGTAAGATTTTTCACAATACCAGAGCTTGAAACCAATATCAGCATCACTTTAGAATCTGTAACTCTTATTAATTTCATATTCTCAAGTTTACTTTTTTTAAATTGAGGTAGGGAAACCAATGAAACTAGCCCTGTCATTTCAGCCATAATTGCAGATGTTTGTTCAATCACATCATCAATCTCAATCACTCGGTGTAACAAAAGTTTTCTAATCAGATCTTTTTGTTGTATGTCTAGCTTTCTATTTTGCATCAAGCTATCAACATATAATCTGTAGCCATCTTCTGAAGGTACACGTCCTGCTGATGTATGAGGTTGAGTCAAAAGACCTAAATCCTCTAAATCTGCCATTTCATTTCTAATCGTAGCCGATGAAATACCAAGACCATATTTCTTTGCAAGGGTTCTTGAGCCTACAGGTTGTGCTGTTCTGATAAAATCGTCAATTATAACTCTTAGTATTTTAAGTTTTCGATCGTCTACCATAGCAGTTCCTCTCTTTATTAGCACTCAACATTTTCGAGTGCTAAATCAATTTCTACAACAAATATACACTCATAGAACATTGATGTCAAGGGATTTTATAAAAAATAAATAAAAAATTAGCACTCTGATATCCAGAGTGCTAATTTGTATGTTGTGATTCAAATTTTAAAACATTGACCATTCTTATATATTCGTTTTGTGATATTTCTCCACGATCGAATTTTTCTTTAATTGATCTTAATATAGATTCACGTTTTTTCTTTTCTTCTATTGGTGTATCAATTTCCATATACGATATTTCATCGGTTGCTTCAACACCCGCTCCACATATTTGACATACAATCAATTCTCTTTTCTTATAAGCGAATATCGGTATGAAGAAGAATGTGAACCATCTTTTTTCTTCAACGTATTTAAAAGGTCTTTCATGGGTACAACTGACACATTTATGTGGTTTTGTCTCCCCTAACACTTTATAACTACGTTTTCCAAGTCCAAATATAAACATAAAACCTCCATTTGTTCCATAATAACATAGTTTATTTATTTTTCAATATCCATTTTATTTAATTCAAAAAAGCCACAAAAACTTGATTCGATAAATCTCTACCCAATGAGGTTAAAGTCATCACATTGTTATTGAGTTCAATCAATTCATCTTTTAACAATCTTTCAATCTCATCTTTAAATGATTTTAAAAAGTCTATTTCATATAAGTCATTAATTTTATTTATATCAAGACCTTTATTGAGTCTTAAACTGAGTATGATA